>NZ_JBHUWW010000149.1:0-20936 GCF_042669755.1 Kitasatospora sp. NPDC057223
GGCGAGGGCGCCGAACCCGGCGAGCAGGGCGGACCCACTCGTCGGGTCGACGGCCAGCGGCAGCAAGGTCATCGCGGCCCCGTCCCGGCGGTCCGGCGGTCCGGGCGCCCTGGCGCCGGAGGATTGGACACGTCTCCAACGCTACCCGGGTGGCCGCCCGCGCACCGCTCGCAGACCACGGCCCTCCGCTCCCCCAGCGATCGCAACCTGGCACAACCCCGCCATCGGCACACTCCGCCTCGCCGGCATCCACGGCATCGCCCAGGTCGGGCGGGCGGGTGGACTACCCGGCACCAACCCCCGGCCCGGCAGCCCACCCCGACCCGGCAGCCCCGGCCGGCACCAGTGCGGAGGATGGACCACCTGACGCCCGAACCGCACCCGGCGGCCGGCCCAGGCCCCGGCCCGGCGCACCCGGACACCAATCCCAAGAACTCCTCTTCCCGACTGTCCCCGCTCAGGCGGTCGCCTTGGGACGCTCCAGGGCGGGGCAGAGCTCCGCGTGCAGCACCCGAGCCTCCCACCACAGATCGTCCAGCTTCCTCTTGCCGAACAGCTTCCACTCCTTCGCCGTGGGCACCGGCAACCACAGCGGGCCGAGAGCCGCACCGACCCGCCCGGCCGCGCAGTCAGGGCACTCCGCGTCCCTCATCGGTGCCTGCTCCCGCAACTCCCCCTCGGAGCCGTACGGCCCGCCCAGCGGCCCCCTGCACGTCCAGCACGGCGCCCGCTTCGCGTGCGGCGGCACGGGCGACCTCCAACGCCTCCTGATCCTCCTGGAGCGCCTGGGCCGCCTCCCGCTCCTGGCGGCAGGGGTGGCAGGTCCCGCCCTCGCGGTGCGTCCGGTGCCCATGGATCGCCTGGATCCGGACCGCCCCGTGCTCCGGGACGGCGCCGTAGTCCACGCACGCCAGCAGCTCCATCGCCTGTCGGTGCCGGCGCTTCTTCTCCGCCCGGCGCTCCGCCGGCCGCAGCTCGTAGGCGGCGTGGTCGTCGGGGTTGTCGGGGTCGTCGAGCGCGTCGGTCAGCGAGTGCAGGCCCTCGCGTCCGTAGCGCCATCACACCTGGCCGAGCGGCCCGAGCTCGGCCAGCCTGTCCAGCGAGGCCACCAGAATCGGGACCGCGTCGGAGGAGTCGAGCCGGCTGTCCGTCGAGTACTCCTCGCTCCGCCGGCGCCCGCGCCAGGACTCCGCCGCCAGGTCGCCGAACTGCGCGGCCCGGTTGCCCAGCGTCGTTGGCGCTCGCGCCGGCGAGGACCAGGGCGACCGGCGGGTAACCCTCCCGGACGGACCCCGGGTAGGCCCTCTGCGCCACCAGTGCGTCATCCGCTCCGACGCCGGCTCCTCGGCCAGCACCGGGTCGTTGTCCCGCGACCTGGCACGGAACAGCTCCCGGTAGCCGGCGAACTTCTCCGCCACGCTCGCCGGGGACATCGTGGAGCGGTCCACCTCCGCCATCAACACCGGCATCCCGATCTCCGGCGCCTCCCACACAGCGTCCGGACGCACCTTGCGGCGCCCGCCCAACGAGAACTCCGCCTCCGTCGCCCAGGAGGTCACCGTGCCGATCCCACCCGCCGCACCGGGTTCGGTGCCGCCCCGAACGAAGGCGAGCACGGTCTCGTTCACCGCCATCGCGTGCGGCGCACCCGACTCACCCGCGCCCCGGGCCGTCGAACCCATGTCGGAACGGGGAATCCGCAGGACGTGCCCGGCCGCGGCTGCACGGCGGTCATTACGGGGACAACCCACGGACGAAGCCCTCGTGAACGGCCAGGACGGCGAGCACGACCGGGTCGGCCTCGAAAGCAGCGGACCACCCGAAGAGCCGGACGGGCACAACCGCGGAGCATAGGGCGTCGTTGAGTTTGCTGAGCGGGCACCGGTCTCTGCGGCAGCAGGCGAGCTGGCCACCGTCCACGCAGGCCTTGTTCGAATCACCACCGCCCCTCACGGAGAATCCATGCCCACCGCCCGCCCGAATCGCCCCCGGGCCTCCACGTTCGTGGACATCCGGCCACCCTCTCCCCCGAAACGTGAGCAGGAATCAGAACTGCCCCGGAGCGCCCCAAACCATGATGTTGTCATCTCCTACCCCCTCAGCTGGTACCAGGCCGTACCCTCGTCCCTGTGCGGTCAGGCCAATGCGGAGGCCATGGAGTGGGCCGAACGTTTCCAACTGTTCACAACGCCCGAGCTACGAGATCGCGCAAGCGCCGCAGAGTACGGTCGGATCCCGGTGTACGGCTATCCGGGGGCACCGGCTGAGCAGACCTATACCGCCGCCCGGTTCATGATGTCCTGGTTCCTACTGGACGATTCCATCGAGGGAGTCGGCGCGGGGGCACGGACCGAATCCATCCTGAATGGGCTCCGACAGTTGGAAGACCTCCTGCCGACTGCCCCGCGATGCGCGGACTGGCGGACGCTCGGAATGCTGTTGGCCGAGGGGATGAGCCTTGCCTGGGTGGAGCGGAACGCCGATGTGTTCGCAGCCTGGATCGGGTCCGTCCGCGATGAGGCCGCCCTGTTCCGATGCCATGGCCCGACCCCTCCGCTACGCGCCTACCTCGATGTCCGCTCCCACACGGTGGGCATGGACGTCTCGTCCGCACTCGGGGAGTACGCCTACCGTCGAGAGGTACCGACCCGCCTCCAGCACGACCCTCACAAGGGCGAGGCCGCCAGACTCATCGGACTGTTGCAGACCATTGACAACGACCTGCACGGGCTGACGAAAGATCACAAGGCGGGCTGGCACAACGCCGTATTCGCCCTGGCCGCCGAGCACAACACCACCTGGGCCGCCGCTTGCGCGAAACTGCTCGCTCTTCGCGATGCGTGGCTGTCTCGACTCCTGGAAGTGGAGGCTCAGGTGTGCGACCGCTACGGAGATCCTGCGGAGCAGTGGTTCACCGACCAACATCATTTGATGACAGGACTTCTCCTGTGGCAACACCAGGTGGGGCGCTACCAGCGCACCCATCAGACCCCAGACGGGGAAACGATCACTCTCCACGTGAAGGGGACTCGCACCTGATTCTCACGCGAGAGACTCAACGCTCCTAACCCACCCCCCGGCTGTGGGGACGGCGACTGGAGGCGACGGACGGTGATCAGCCCGCCCAGGCCGTCCGGCACACCCGGGCCGCCGCGTGCGAGGAACGTGGCGGCAGGCCCGTGTGCAGACCCTCGGCGGCCAGCAACCCGGCAGACTCCGCCCAGAAGACTCGGCACCATCCAGCACTGCCTGCCCCGAAGGAGATCCCGAACATCCCCGGCCCGAGGAGAGGGCAAGCCCCTGAGTCGAGACCAGGCAGGATGCCTGCGCCCGTCAAGAGTGACTGTATGGTGACGGTCAGTCATGGGAAGATCGGCGACCGTACGCGTGCAGTGGTAGATCGCTGCGGCTTCATCCGTCACGGCGCACGGTCGCGCCCACAGAGAGGTAGTGCCTATGTCCGACAGCTGGCAGAACGCGGGATCCGCCGACGACGACTTCGCGGTCAAGAGCGTTGCGTACAGCCCCGATCCGGTGGTCAAGGGGGTTGATGTGACAGTGACGTTGACCGGCACCCTGAACAAGCCCATCACCAGCGGCACGGTCGACCTGCAGCTCAAGTACGGGATCATCATGGTGGCCAAGGAGTCCACCCCGCTCACCGCCGCTGCGACGGGCCCCTACACCGCGCAGACCACGTTCACCATCGCCACGGACTCCCCCAGCGGCTCCTACACCGCGCAGGTGACCGTCCTGGACGAGGGCAGCAAGGAAATCGCCGCGATCAACCTCGGCTTCCGGGTCTCCTGACACCCCACGGCCCCGTCCCGGGGGCGGCCGGCCCGTTGCCGCACCCGGGAGCACCCCCTCGGCCAGGTCAGGGCAGCAGGAGGTAAGTCACCCCGGCGAGTTCCCCGACAAGCGCTCTGACCTGACACAACACCCCGGGCCCGGCGAGAGCGCCGTACCCCAAACGCCTGGACAAACAGCCCGCAGGCGGCGGACGAGGGTGACGGAGATGCCGGAGGTATCGGCGATGTCCTGCGCGGACATGCCGCACCGTCGTAGGAGGGCGGCATGCTCGGATGCGGGGGCGGGGTTGAGGCGGGCGGTCTGGCCGCTAATGCGGTCCAGGTCGCGGCGCTGGCGGGCGTGGAGGGCGGCGGCGCGGCAGGCGAGCAGCGGACAGCCGTAGTCCGCGCACGATGCCTGGCCGTGCCGCACGCCGGTCCTGCCCGGCCTGCGCCGCGCGGGGGGCACTGAGGTGCCTGGGTCCTGCGCGGGGAGGGTGGGCATGCGGCCTGTTCTCCTTCTCTCGCCTGCCGGTGACGGGCCCGGTCAGGCGGGCTTCTGCATGCTACTGACGTGGAAGCCGGTGTCCGGGCCGCCTGACGGCTCGGCTGCTGTCCCGGCAGGGGTCCTTCGCCGGCGAGGGCCGTTTCGGATCCCGCCGTCGTGCTCGTTGACCGTCGTGGAGGCGATGGAGTCCTTGCGCACCTCGACGTGGCGGGCGTCGTCGAGGGCTTCGTGCGGTGAGGGTGTGCTCATCCGTGCGCTCTCCCCGGGGAGGGGCCTGTCCGGGGCCGGTGGTGGGCGAGGCCGGAGTCGAACCGGCACAGCCGAAGCGGGGGCTTTACAGGCCCTTGGGCTCTCCAGTGCCCAGCTCGCCCTTGACGCAGGAAGCGGGGGTCGAACCGACACGGATGCTCATCGCACCCAGGCGGTTTTCGGGCCCGAGGCCGGCGCCGCGTGTCGGCCGGTTCCTGCGTGAACTGCTCTTGTCCTGCGCGGAGAGTGCGCGGATCGAACGCGCGCGGGCTTGCACCCGACTACGGCTTAGCAAGCCGCTGCCTTACCACTCGGCCAACTCTCCCGAGCTGCCGGACGAGGATTCGAACCCCGAGTCTCCTGATCCAGAATCAGGCGTGCTGCCAGTTGCACCATCCGGCACTGCGGGCGGGCGGCACGAAAAAGGGGCCGCCCGTACGGGGACACGTTCCCCGGGGCGGCCCGGCCACGAGGGCCGGTCAGCGCACTACGAGGACGTCCCGCGCAGCTGGGGACTCGACGAGGAGCGCTGATACGAGAAGCAGGTGAAGCCGTTCATCGTCGCGCCCCCTTCCTGGTCGTCGTGCGCGATGGGTCCACTGTGACGCACCACCGACGGCGGGGGCAACCGTATTCCCGACGATCCCCTCTCGACGCGCACGTGTGACAGTGGGGTCGCCAACCGGGATTCGGATCGACCTCGTCAGCCGGCCGCCTGCCAACCCGGACCGTCTGCGGCGCGGGCTGACCGGTCGTGTTCCCTGCGGGCCGCATCCAGCAGGTTGCGCCAGGACGTCACCGTAGGGCGCCGGCGCAGGAGCGCGCGTCGCTCCCGGTCCGTCATCCCTCCCCACACACCGTGCTCGATACGGTGATCGAGAGCATGGGCAAGGCACTGCGTGCGCACCGGGCAGCCGCTGCACACGGCCTTCGCCCTGTTCTGGGCCGCGCCTTCCTCAGTTCGTCGGCGCCCCGGCCCCGATCCGCCCGGCACCGCCGGGCGGCCGGCCCGAAGGGAACGACCTGACCCGGGCCCCGGCTTGCCGTCGGCGCGGTGCTCGCCGACCGCGGCCCGGCAACGGTCCGCCACGCGCTCTCCCGCTACGCCAGGCCGTTCTTTACCTGAATATCGCATTGATGGTCACCTGCTTGGTCTGCCCTTCGTCCTTCGGCGCTACGGCGCGGGTGACGCCGATTCCCTGCTCGATACCCTCGCCGACGTCTGGCCCAAGGCCCATGCCGGGCACGACGACGTCGCCCGGGCCGGATTCACCCCCGCCACCCTGCGGCGCCAGATCACCGGCCACGCCCGCCGCGAGAACTTCACCCTCATCACCGCGTACACGGCCGGGCAGATCATCGGCTTTGGCTACGGATTCCGCTGCACCCCCGACTACTGGTACGGCGAACGCCTCCTTCCGCACATCGACCCACCGGAAGCCTTCGGTGTCTGCGGTGTGCTGCCGTCAGTGGCGGGTGGTCATCGAGATCCGGGCGATGACGGCGGTCGCCTGCGCCGGGTTGGCGTGGAGCCAGGCGGTCAGGTGCTCGCGGACGGCCTCGGCGACGCAGGCGCGGACGGGGCCGTTGCCCAGTCGGTCGCGGGTAGCCCCCTGGAACTCGGGATGATCGAGTTTCACCGACACGACCGCCGTCAGGCCCGCGCCGAGTTGGATGGGGTTGAGGTCTAGGTCGGAGGGGGTGAGCAGCTGTCGTTCCCGGGCGTAGGCGTTGACCGCGGCGGCCAGGCCGTCGCGGAAGCCGAGTTCGTGTGTGCCGCCGCCGGCGGTCGGCCGGCTGTTGGCGTAGCCTGCGACCCGTTCCTCGCGGGAGTCGCACCAGCGAAGGGCTACCTCGACGGTTCCCTCCATGTCGGGGGACTCGCGTTCGAAGCCGATCACGTCCGGGTGGAGGGGGGTGCCCTGCTCGGCGATGTGGTCCCTCGGCCCGCCCGGGAAGCGGAAGCGGACGGCCCGGGACACGGCAGGGTCGCGGTCATCGGTCAGGATGATGGCCAACTCCCGGTTCAGGAAGGCCAGTTCCCTGAAGTGATCGGCCAGCGTGTCGAACGAGAACTCCAGCGCCTCGAAGATCTCGGCGTCGGGCCGGAAGGTGATCGCGGTGCCGCTGCCCCCGGCCGGTGCGGTGTGGGTGGGCGGCGCGACAGCTACGCCCTGCTCGTACTTCAGCGCCCAGCGGGCGCCGTCACGTCGTACCTCGGCCGTCAGCCGGCTCGACAGCGCGTTGACGACGGCCAGTCCCACGCCGAAGTGGCCGCCGAACAGCGAGCGCCGATTGGCTGGCTCTGCCCGGTGGCAAGGGACGGTCAACCGGCGCTCCAGTGACGGGCCGTCGCCGTGGCCGGCGTGCTCGACCGGGAGGCCCGTGCCGTCGTCGGCGATACGGACGTCGCCGTCGGCGGTGAGGGTGATCTCGACCTGGCTGGCGGTGCCGCCGAGGATCTCGTCCAGCGCCGGCCCGGCTGCCTCGAACAGCAGGTGGTGAAGGCCTCGTTCGCCGACCGATCCGATGTACATCCCGGGCCGCTTCCGAACGGCCTCCAAGCCCTCCAGAACCACGATGGTGCTGGCGTCGTACGCCTTGGCTTCCTCGCTCATGATGCCCCCTCCGAAGGTGTCCGACAAAGCTCCCCCAGCCTAGGAGATTTCCGAAAAAACACCAGGTCAGGGCCAGTTTGGCGAGGCCGCCAACGGGCTCCTGAGGGGCAATCAGGAGCGCCCGGCCGGGAGCCGTTTCGCACTGCCCCCGCAATGCCGCCGCGGCCCTCTGACGGCCCTCTGCGGCACCGTTTCGGGCGGCTGCACGGCCACGAATTCCAAGAATTTTTCGCGTTGGCCCGGCGCGGTCGCGGATGCCGGGTGAACCGGCCGGCTCTGCGGCTATCTGGGCGCGAAGACGAAGGATCTGACCCGATCAGAGCGCGCTTGGGCGCGGGTCGTTGCGTGAGCGGGGTCGTGAGCCTACTCGTGTGGCGGGTCGGCCTCGAGTGTGCCGGCGACCATGCTGCCGATCATCGCCCATCAGGGTCTCGGAACGGACGGGCTGCCCTTCGTCATCGCGGACCAGGCGGCGGATCGGTGGTTCAGTCCGCCGTCGACGTACAGGCAGTCGACGACCAGGGCGGGTCCGGCAGTCGCACCGCGCCGTCCTCCCCGCAACCGGTGGCCATCAGGTCCGCCAGTCCTCATGCCGCAGTAGCGATCACTACTCCCCCGTGCTGCCTCCACTCGGCGATGCTCGAGCCGGGGCGGTCGGACCAAGACCGACGGCTGAGGCGTACCAGGTCGTGCGCGGCATCGTACGACCCGGCCGATGATGGACACCGCTGAGGAGCGCGGACAAGTGACCTGGACCGGTCAGCCGGTGTTGGGCCGGGTCGCGGTCACCTGGCGGAGGAAGTCGGTGTTGCTCGTGGTCTTCCTCAGCCGGTCCAGGAGCAGTTCCATCGCCTGCTGGGTGTCCAGGCCGTTGAGCACGCGGCGCAGTGTCCAGGTTGCGGAGGTGCGGGCGGGGCCGAGGAGGAGTTCCTCGCGGCGGGTACCGGAGGCCTGGACGTCGACGGCGGGGAAGATGCGCTTGTCCGCGAGCCTGCGGTCCAGGCGCAGCTCCATGTTGCCGGTGCTCTTGAACTCTTCGAAGATCAGGTCGTCCATGCGGGAGCCGGTGTCGACCAGGGCGGTGGCCACGATGGTGAGGGAGCCGCCGTTCTCGATGTTGCGTGCGGCGCCGAAGAACTTCTTCGGCTGGTAGATCGCTGCGGAGTCGAGGCCGCCGGTGAGGGTGCGGCCGGAGGCGGGGGCTGCAGTGTTGTAGGCGCGGGCGAGCCGGGTGATCGAGTCGAGCAGCACGACCACGTCGTGCCCGAGTTCTACCAGGCGTTTGGCCCGCTCGATGGCGAGCTCGGCGACGGTGATGTGGTCGCGGGCGGGCCGGTCGAAGGTCGAGGCGATGACCTCGCCCTTGACCGAGCGCTGCATGTCGGTGACCTCCTCCGGGCGTTCGTCGACGAGGACGACCATCAGGTGGGCCTCGGGGTGGTTGCGGGTGATCGCGTCCGCAATGGCCTGCATGATCATTGTCTTGCCGGTCTTCGGCGGTGCGACGATCAGAGCGCGTTGGCCCTTGCCGATCGGGGCGACCAGGTCGATGATCCGCGTCGTCAGCACGCCCGGGTCGGTCTCCAGGTGCAGCCGCTCCTGCGGGTGGAGCGGCGTCAGCTTGGTGAACTCGGGCCGGTCGTGGGCCTGGCGGGCGGCTCGGCCGTTGACGGTGTCGATGTGGGTCAGGGTCGGGCGGCGGTCACCGTTGCGGTGGGCTCCGGTCGCTCCGGTCAGCACGTCGCCGGGGCGCAGGCCGAAGGTGCGCACCTGGGCCGAGGACACGTACAGGTCGTCCGGCCCGGCCTGGTAGCCGGAGGTGCGCAGGAAGGCGTGGTCGTTGCGGATATCCAGGACGCCGGCGGCCGGAACGAGGTCGTTCTTCGGGGTGGATGTGGCCTGGTGCGGGCGGCGGCCGGCTGGTGTCCGCTGTGACGGTACGTCCGGTGAGGTGCGGGGGCTGGCGGCGCCGGCGGGTCGGCTGTTCGTGGTTGGAGGGGCGGTGGCGCGTTTGGCGGTGATCGCTTCGACGAGCTCGCCCTTGCGAAGCCGCGCGGCGCCGGGGATGCCGAGGGTGGAGGCGAGTTGGTGGAGCTCGGCGCGCAGCAGGCTGTCCAGCACGGGATGGCCGGCGGCCGGTTCACGCAGGGCGGTTCGGGATGTGGTTGATGGTTCGGTTGCAGTGCTCATGAGAGGGTCCTCCCCTGGAGGTGGTGTCGAAGGGCGGCAGTGCCAGGTGGGCCGTGCAGCTCCAGGCGCGCCGGAACGAGTAGGCGGTGGCCCGGCAGGGCTGGCTGCGGCATGGTCGGCGCGGTGTCGGCACGCGACCTGGGCCTGCGCATGGTGCGACGCCGAAAGCTGGTGTCGCTGTGATCTGCGGTGCGGTCTCCGCTGGCAGGAAGTGCGTCTGCCGATTTCTCGACCGCGATCAGTTCGCGGGAGGGAGTGGAGTGCTCCGTTGCCGACCATAGTAGCAGGGCCCGTCGATCGCGCCCTCGGGATTCGGCGGGAGCGGGCCGCTTCGACGATGACCTCGGCGCTCGACGAGGCCGGTGCGAGCACTACGTCGTGCCGTACAGGGAGGCGGGGCCAATGCTCTCCGTCCCGAACCGGGCGCGGGCCTGGTCAGCGACGGCTTCGATGCGGCGCAGCCGGTCATCGCGGGTTGAAGCTGAGCTGGTGGGACGCCTGGGACGGCGCTGCGGATGCCGTCCGCTGGGGGTGAGTGCGGCGAGGTCGCCAACGCCCTGATCGTCAGGTCCCGCCCCCAGGAGGGCAGTGCGCAACTCGCCTTCCGCC
The DNA here is from genome assembly GCF_042669755.1 of Kitasatospora sp. NPDC057223. Classification (NCBI taxonomy): domain Bacteria; kingdom Bacillati; phylum Actinomycetota; class Actinomycetes; order Kitasatosporales; family Streptomycetaceae; genus Kitasatospora; species Kitasatospora sp. NPDC057223. The sequence continues at coordinate 9,966 of NZ_JBHUWW010000149.1, forward strand.
GCGGCGCCGTCCCGAGGCGGTCAGATGGTCCCGCGCAGCTTGGCCAGTGCTTCGTTGAGCAGGATCTCGCCGTCTTCCTGGCTCCGGCGTTGCCGGACGTAGCCCAGGTGCGTCCTGTAGGGGGCGTTGCCTGCGGCGACAGGGGCCTGGTCGGGGTCGGGGCCGGCGGGCAGACCGCACTTGGGACAGTCCCAGGTCTCCGGGGCCACGGCCTCGATCGCGAAGCTGGGCTGGGTGTGGTGGCCGTTGCCGCACCAGAACGACACCACTCTGCGAGGGGCGAAGTCGCCACGCTCGGACTCCCCCATCGGCCCCGCACCGATGCGGGAACCCCTGATACCACTACGTCCCTGCGCCACGATCGCTCTCCTCGGCCATGATGTCCACGCCTCGGATGTGCATGGGGACGCCCAGCGTACGGCCACCCGCCCGAATCGCCGTCACGGCCTCCGCAGGTCCCTCCGCTCAAAGCGGTGGCGCGGGTGGCGGGCAGCAGGGGGAAGCCGGAGTCGGAGTCCGCGGAACCCCTCCGTATTTCAGGGGCCCGGCGGCCGGGTAGACGGGGCCGAGCAGCTTGCGATCACTGCGCTGGGCGGCGCAGCCGCCGAACTCCCGCCCGGCCGCGAGCTGTAGGCGCTGCGCCCCTTCCTGGTCGCGCGGATGGAAGTGGGGACGCCGGTAACGGTCCGTCACGGCCGTGCGAGTGTCTACCGGGTGTCGCCGTCCAGCAGTTCGGTCAGGTCGGCGAAGGCCGTGCGGACCGCCTGCGGGTTCTCGATCCAGGGGAAGTGGCCGGCGCCGTCGATCGTGCGTCGCAGGACGTGGGGTTGGTCGAAGGCGTTGTCGTCCTGCCACAGGCGCTGGTCGACAACGTGGTCCTGGGCGCCGCTGATGATCAGCGTCGGAAGCGACTGCGGCTTCCACTGGGCCTGGTAGGCGTCATCGAAGTGCGCATCCGCCCAGGCCACCGCGTCGTGGCAGTAGGGAAGGCCTTCCAGCACGGTGCGGCCTTCGGCCAGCCCCTGCGGGGTGAAGTTCCACTGCGCGGCCGCGAGCGTGAGCGCACGCAGGGTCTCGTCGTTCGGGTCCTGGGCGTAGTCCGCGCCCGCCGCGTCCACTCCGGGGATCGGATGGGCCTCGGCCCACCGGCCGAAGGCTGGACGCCAGCCCGCGTGCGGAGCACTGCTGACCAGGGCCACGCCGGCAAGGCGCTGTTCCAGTTCGGGGACGGCGAGCATGAACATCCCGCCGGTGGAGTGGCCGACCATGACCACGTCGTGCAAGCCCTGGACGGCTTCGGCTAGGACGTCCGGCCAACGGTCGTAGGGGTGGTCGGGAACGACCGGCAGGCCGCGATTGGACCCGTCCCCCGGCAGATCGACCAGCCACACCGTGCCCGGCACCCGGGCCGCCCGTGCCAACCCCAGCACCGACTCGGACCCCAGACCCGGGCCTCCCGGAACGAACAGCCAGTTCCATCGCCCCTCACCCGTCGAGACCTGGCGCAGCCTGACCCCCGAACGGGTCCAACGTTCCTCACTCTGCACTCCCACAACACCGATCCCTTCCTCATCCATCGGCAGAAACACAGGAGGGACGATATATGCCAAAAATCTCAAATGATCGATACCCGGTACGCACAACCGATCGCCGGCACGACACGGGCAGCATGTCGGGGCGCGTCGCGGCGGTGGAGCGGGCGAAAGCGGGCAGGGTGTCGGCATGCCGCACCGCCGCAGCCACCGCTCCCGCTCCCGCGTTCGTGCCCTCACTCCCGCCCTCGGCGCGGAAGCAGAAGTGAGGGCCGGCGCCGCTGTGCTTCCCGCGCCAGTGGTGCACGCCCCGCCCGGCCCGCTCCCGGACAGCACCGCCGCGCCGGTGCAACCCGCCGCAGAGCCGGTGCCGGTGCCGGAGCCGGAGCCGGACAGCGAATGCTGTGCGGCACCCCGCACCCGCCGGACCTTCGACAGCGCCGACATCTACCTCCTGACCGTGCACCGAGCCCACTGCCCACTCTGGTCAGCCCGCTGACCGCCCCCTCTACCGTCACCCGAGTCGGTCGCCCGGCTCGGCGCCGGGCGGGGCGCGGGCGATGAGCCGCGCACCGGAACCGGCATCACGACCTGAACCTCGGTGACTAGCCCCGGGGCGGGCCAAGGGGGGTGGGCCCGGTGGGTGGGGGCGGCGTGTCGCGGGGCCGGCGGGGCGGTGAGGGGCCGTGGAGCGGGCAGGGTGTCGAAGCGCGGGTGGGTCGGCGGCGGAAGGTCGTGGGTGCGGACGCGGTCGGCGTACCGGAGGTGCTGTCCAGAGCAGCAGGTCCGCTGCGCGCCCGCGAGGTGACCGAGTTGCTGGGCCTGGACGCCGCCGAGGGGAACATCGACGTGGTCCGCACCAGGTTGGAGCGCCTTGCCAAGGACGGGCGCGGGCAGCGTGTCGGGCGCGGTCTCTACACGGTGGCGGACGGCCTTTCCGGGACGCGGAGCTGACTGTCCGGCACCCGGCGTCGGCCGGCGGCTGCGGGTCCGGCGGCCCCGGCCGTCCTGCGGTCCATCGGGGCCGTCACGGTGGTGAGGCTCTGTACTGCAGCGTCGCGGCCGCCGCTCCGGAAGCGTGGCCGAAGCGGCCGCGCGGACCAGTCGCGTGTGGCTCAGGCCAGTGTCCGGTGTGCCTCTTCCTGGGTCGTCGAACCGCGCGGGCCCGGCCCGCGCGCCATTCGCGGTGGCGTGGCAGGCAGGCAGGCAGGCAGCACGATGGGCTGTGGCAGGTGTGCGGTTCGACGCCGGGCACCGCGGGTTCCCGCCGGGCGGAATCAGGTGCGGCGCGATGGCACCGGCGGGGATCAGGAGCCGGTCGACCGGTGGCGCAGCGGTGTTCATAGGCTGAGGGCCGGTCCTCCCGCGAACGACGAGCGCGGGGGACCTTCGAGGTTCTCCCAGTGCGCGTGACGCACATCGTGGCAGCGCCTGGCGCCCGGCGGACCGCGGTGAAGCGGGACTCGGGCGATTTCCGCCCTACGGGAGGCACACCGGAGGCCCGACCGGCCCCGGAGCCGGCTTGGCACGCGGGCGGACATTCTCCCGTCAGGTTCTCGGGGCAGGTGAGCTGACGTGCCGGGTCTGGAGCGAGATGGGCCGTGCGGCGGGTCGTCGGCGCAGCGTCCAGGCGCGAGAGTCAGAGGGAGCTTCGCAGCGTCAACGTCAACCTTCGCGAGATCGAGGGCCGTCTGCGCGTGCTTACCTGAGTGGAACCCTTGTTCGGCTTGCCACCTCGACCTAGCAGGCCTCCGGCTGTCCGTCTCATCCCAGGTCAGTGGGTCCGATGGCAGCTGAACTACCGCTTCAGCAGCGCGGTGGGGATTCGGGACTGGTCGTACTGGCTGGACACGTTCAACGTCGCCTATGGCCCTGCGGACGCCGACCTGTTCCTGTCGGCGCCGACCGCGTTCATCGATGAGTGCGGACCAGTGCGGTAGTTCGACTGGCTGTATAGGGGAAAACGGAGAACAGGTCTTGGAAGGTTCTGGCACCATCTCTTGATCGAGATGCCAGCAACTGCCGACGAGAACCGAGAGCACCCGCAGACAGCGTGGGCTTGTCGGAAGCCGACGGCGTAGGGGGCAAGGCGAGTTAGCGTGGGCGCATGGTGCATCTCAAACAGCCGCAGTTGTCCGGGCTCGGACGGAACCCGGCTGCCCCGACGGGCGTCCTGGTGCGACTGGCCACGCACGCTGCGGGCCGGCACGGGCTGTGGATGCGCAAGGGGCAACTGCCGGACGCGGTCGCCGAGGCTCTGCTGACCCACGAGGGCAGCGACGCGGCGGTGCAGTTGCACGGGCGCCGGGTCACCCCGACGATGCTTCGGAGGATCGCCGGACATCCCGACCCCGCGATCCGCAGCGCCCGCGCGGACTTCATCCGCACCATGGTGGAGAGCGGGACGGGGCTGGGCATCGAGGCCCTGGCCGAGACATACGGCCAGCCGCCGGCGGAACTCGCGGCCAGCCCTGACCCCAAGGTGCGCGCGGCGATCGCACAGGACTGGCACGACAGGCCCGCCGCCGTGCAGGAGGCGTTGCTCACTGATCCGGACCCCGGGGTGCGGGCTGCGGCCACGCGGGCCGATCACCCGCGCGTCCCGCCGGAACTCCGCGAGCGCTGCCTCGCCGATCCGGCCGTCCAAGCCAACGTCGCGCGCCATCTCCCCCTGACAATCGCGCAGTTCGACCGGCTGCTGGCAGCAGGGAACCCGTCGGTGCTGCGCGCCGTGGCCGGCAACCCGTACCTGACCGGCGACATGGTGGCCCACCTGCAGGACAGCGAGGACCCGTCCGTGCGCGTCGCGGTGGCCTACAGCCGCCACGTCACGCCCGAGACCCGGGACCGCCTGCTCGCGCTGGTGGAAGCCGAGGAAGTGGCCGGCAGCATCGGCGCCAAAGTCGCCCTCCACTGGTCGCCCTACCGACCCACCTGGCTGCGGGACGTGCCCCTCGCCAAGCGGCTGACCTACCTGAACTGCCCGCACGCGCTGTTGCGGCGAACCCTGGCAGAGAGCACAGACCTGCCCGACGAGGCATGGCAGCGACTGGACGACGACCCCGACGTGTCCGTCCGCTACACCGCCGCCCTCCGACCTGGCACTCCGCCAGAGACTCTGCTGCGACTGGTCCGGGCCCACGGTGATCCCTCCGCCTTCCGGCCCCGGCTGGTGGAGCACCCCAACTTCCCACGCAAGGAGCTGCGCGGCTTCGTGGACGATCCGGATCCCAGGGTGCGTCTCCTCGCCCTGGAAGACCCCGAGCTGCCCGACGCGGAACTGCGGCGGTTGGGGGACGAAGAGGAGCCGTTCCTACGTTCGGGAGCAGCCCGGCATCCCAATGTCAGCGCGGACCTCCTGGAACGACTCCTGGCCGACCCGGAGCCCGACGTCGCCGACAACGCTGCGGCCAGCCCCGTGCTGCCACAAGCGCTGATGAACCGCATCATCGCCCAGGCCGGCCTCTGACAGCCTGGGCGCACGCTTCAGGCGCGTGCACAAACGTGGTCCCGAAGCCAGCAGCCGAGCGCTCTCAGAACCCAGCAACAAGACTTACCCGGAGCGTTGAGTGCTCTCGGCGCTGAGCAACCTCCACCCGCTGCCGAGCAGCACGCTCGCGCTCCTCAACCAGCCCCATCACCGACGGCATCCGACACCTCCACCGAAGAGACGACACGACACCCCGTCTCTGCCACCGAAGCAACAGCACTATGCCTGACCAGCGGAAACGCACCCGCCACTCTCGGAAAGAGACAACGGCTACTTACATGCCTGACGGCCCTTGGGCACCCCAGATTAGCGCTGATCTCGCCCTCGTCGACGTAGACGGTGGCCGTCACCTTCGTGTGGGCGGGCACCCTGATCGGGTTGTCGACCGCCCAGCCCTCGGTCACGCTGTTCGTCTCGGACTCGGTGGCGCTCAGGCCTTCCTTGAAGCCCACCTTGCCGGTGAAGGCGCCGAAGCCCGCCAGGTCGGCCTTCACCGACAGCTCCCGGGCCGCCTCGAACATCTTGGTCTTGCTGACAGTCAGCGACCCCTGGATGTCCCTGTGGAACTTCAGGGCCCACGTCTGCTCCACCGACGTGTCGTTGGGGTACTCCTGCTCGTAGAGCTTGGGGCTGCCCGACGACTTCACCTCACGGGTCCCATCGTCACGTCGCCCAGGACGTCGGTGTGCGCGCCCTTGAGGATCTGCTGCGTCATCCCCTCGGGGTCCTTCGCCTTGGCCGCCACCCCATGGCAGAACGCCCGAACCGCCGGCCCCGGCGGCGGCACACCGTGCACGTCCTCCGCACCGAGCGGCTCACCCCCCATGCAGTGGGTGGTGCTCGGCGGGGACGGCTGGCAGGCCGCCAGGCGCGACTGGAACGCCCAGGTCGAGGCGGAACAGGAGAGCCCTGCCGCACCCCGCTTCGAGTGACCCACCGCCGGCTTCCACAAGGCGTCCGCGGTGCGTGCTGCTCAGCCCGCGGTGGACGCGCCGGGCCGCTCCTTGGTGCTGAGGACCGCGGCGGCCGGCTCGGTCGCACCGGCCGTGATCACCGGGCCCACCGGGTCGGCGGCGGCCACGGCACGCAGGGCGGCGAAGCCGCAGAACGCGGCGATCAGGGCGAGTCCGGTGCAGGTGAGGGTCCAGGCCGTGACGGGTCCGGCCCAGCCGCTGCGGCTGAGCCAGGGGTAGACGGCGCCGAACAGGGCGATGCCGGTGACGCCGACGACGCTGGAGAGGGTGTTGACGGTGCCGCTGAGCGTCGCGGCGAAGCGCGGCGGCACGGCGGTGGTGAGCAGGTTGAGCAGGGAGGTGTTGGTGAGGCCGAGTCCGAGGCCGCCGACGCACAGCACGGCGGTGAGCGGCCAGATGGCGCTGCCTTCACCGGCGGGGACGAAGACGGGGGCGAGTCCGTAGGCGACGGTGAGCATGGAGCAGCCGATGACCGGCAGCCGTCGGGCGAGGCCCTGCGAGGCGCGGCCGATGACGGGTCCGGCGAGTCCGAAGGCGAGGACCCAGCCGAGCGGGACGAGTCCGGCCTGCCAGGCAGGCAGGTGCAGGTGGTTCTGGAGGTGGAGGGAGAGGAGGAAGAGCATGGAGATGTAGGTGAGTGTGCAGCCGGAGGAGGCGACGAGGGACCAACGGACGCTGGGTGCGGACAGCGGCCGCAGGTCGAGCGCGGGTGTGCCGCCCCGGGCGATGACGCGTCGTTCGGTGCGCACCAGTTGGACGGCGAGCGGGGCGGCGGCGAGCAGCAGGAACCAGATCCAGTCGGGCCGTGTGAGGCTGAGCGGGATGAGGACGGTGAGGGAGGCGGCGGCGAGCAGCACGGTGCCGGGGATGTCGTTGCCGCCGCGGACGGCGGTGGCGGCCGGCCGCTCCCGCGGGAGCAGGACCACGCCGAGCAGGAGGATGAGGCCCCCGATGGGCACGTTGAGCAGGAAGACGGCGCGCCAGCCGGTGCCGAGGATGTCGGCGGAGACGATGGTGCCGCCGAGGACCTGGCCGAGGGCGGCGCCGCCGGAGAGAGTGATGGCATTCCAGCCGAGGGCGCGGGCACGGGCGCGGCCGGTGAACCAGCGGTGGATGCCCATGAGCACCTGGGAGATCATCAGGGCACAGGCGGCGCCCTGCAGGCAGCGGCCGGCGATGAGCACGGCGGTGCTGGTGGCGAGTCCGCAGGCGAGGGAGGCCAAGGTGAACAGCGCGAGGCCGCACAGGTAGACGCGGCGCACGCCGTGGCGTTCGCCGAGCCGGGCTGCGGGGGCGAGGAGCACTGCGGAGCACAGCGCGTAGGCGGTGACCATCAGGGTGAGCTCGGAGCCGCTGACCTGGAGGTCGGCGCTGACGGCGGGCGCCGCCAGGTTGACGATGGCCAGGTCGATGTTGGCCATCGACTGACCGATCAGCAGGACCAGTAGGGCGGTGCCGCCGGGTCCGCTCGATCCCCGGGCAGCCTGCTGGGTGGTCGCTTGCAAGGTGTGTCCCCTCGTCGCTCCCCGCCCGAGCGGGTCGGATCGTCCGCCGGGGGGTTCGTGCGTCTGCTGGAACACCGGCCGGGCCGGTCGGGTTGCACCGGGTCGGACGGTGGTGGCGCAGGCAAGGCGGTAGTGGCACAGGCAAGGCGGTGGCAGCGTTCAGGCCGAGCTCCCGGCAGGCACCTCCCGTTCTGCGCCGGATCCTCCAACTCCCCCACCCATAGGGCAGATCAGGTGCTCCGGCGATACACAGGGAGCCCGGTATAAAGCGCAAGTACCGCTCCCCCTGAGGCGTTCTTGCCGCCTCGGCTCACGCGATGCTCTAATCGTCCGGGCGAGGGCCATTCGTGCATCTGAGACCTGCCGGAACATGGCGCGCACACCTGTTCCGTACGAACCGTTCGAGTCGCACCGCGACGCGCTCCGTGAGGCGGTCCGTGAGGCGGTCCCGGCCCACGCCGCCGATCCGCCGCGACGACCCGCCGGGAGGGCGCCCCGGCAGGCCGTCCCACTCCCCGCCTCCGCCTCCGTCTCCGTCTCCCGCAGGCACCGCTCGGCCCCGATGCCGCCCGCGCCATAGGAACAGCGACGGACTTCCGAGGGACGGGTGGCGATGGGCAGACAGCGCAGGGGCACGGACGGGCAGGCAGCGCCGGGCATCCGGACGGCCTCCGCCGCCGGGGCGCGCGTCCCGCCGTCCCCCGGGCCGGGGAGGTCGCCGGACGGGCCGCAGTGGCGGGCCCTCCAGACAGGCCTGGACGGCGAGTTGGTACTGCCCGGGGACGCCGGGTACGAAGCGGGGCGGCTGCCGCGCAACCTGCTGTACGCCGAACAGGCCCACCCCGAGGCGATCGCGTACTGCACCGGGCCCGACGACGTCGCCCAGTGCGTGCGGTTCACCCGGCGGTACGGCCTGCGGCTCGCCGTGCGCGGCGGCGGCCACTGTTACGGGGCCTGGTCGAGCCGGGCACCGCTGGTGGTCGACCTGTCCCGGATGACCGGCGTCCGGATCGACGGCGAGGGCCACGCCGAGATCCGCGCGGGCACCCCCCTGATCACCGTCTACGAGGAACTGGCGCGGCACGGCGTGACGGTACCCGCCGGAAGCTGCCCGACCGTCGGCCTGGCCGGGCTGGCACTCGGCGGCGGCCACGGGGTGGTCAGCCGGTCGTACGGGCTGACCTGCGACAGCCTGGCCGGCGCCGAGGTGGTGCTCCCCGACGGCCGGACGGTGTACTGCGACGAGCAGACCGAACCCGACCTGCTGTGGGCACTGCGCGGCGCGGGCAACGGCAACTTCGGCGTGGTCACCTCGCTGCGGATGCGCACCCACCCGGCCACCGACCTGACCGAGTTCCGGGCCTCCTGGCCGTACCGGGACGCGGGCACCGCCCTGGAGCACTGGCAGGACTGGGCGTTCGACGCCCCTGACAACCTCTGGTCGCACTTCCTGCTGGAGGCCCCACGGGACAGCCCCACCGCCGACGTCGGCGGGTTCCTCCTGGGCGGCGGCGGGGAGGACGAGGCGAACCGATGGCTGGACGGACTGCTCGCCGTCACCGGCCCGGCCTCCGCACGGCAGGTCACCCACCGGTCGTACCTGGCCACCGTCCGGTCGAACGCCGGTGGCGAAACCGTCCTCGCGCGCCTGGACGAGCAGCGCTTCGCCTTCACCGCGGCCTCGCAGTTCTTCGACCGCAGGCTCGGGCCGCAGGCCATCCGGGACACCCTCGCGGTGCTGCGGCGCGTGCCGGACGGCGTGTCCGCCGCGATCTCCTTCAACGTCCTCGGCGGGGCCGTCAACCGGGTGCCCGCCGACGCCACCGCCTTCGTGCACCGGAACTCACGGCTGCTGGCCCAGTACTACGCCTCGTGGCCCGCCGGCGGCCCGGCCGAGGCGGCCGTCCGCTGGGTGGGCCAGGTCCGCGAGGCGCTGCGCCCGTACACCTCCGGCCACGCCTACCAGAACTACCGCGACCCGGAGCTGACCGACTGGCGGCAGGCGTACTACGGTGCCAACCTGCCCCGGCTGGAACGGCTGCGGGTGCACTACGACCCGGACCGGCTGCTGGATTTTCCGCAGGCCCTGTGAGCAGGCCGCGCCGGCGGAGCGGGCGGCTGCCTGCTCGTGCGCCACCGGCGGATCTCCCCGCGCACCGGCTGCGCACCGGGCCTGCCCCTCGCGGGAGTGGGACTCGCCCTGCTGCACTTCCTCCCCCGTCCGGCGCGGGCGTGGTGGCGGCCGGCTCGGCACCTTCACCGCACTGCACCTGGCCTCGATCGCACTCGGCATGGCAGCCGCGCAGGCCCTGCCCTACACCGCTGTGGCCGGCACCGGCCCGCAGCCGGCCCAGGCACACCGGTTGCTGTGGATCGCCGCCGGCGTGGTCGCCGCCGCGGCGCCGGCCGTCGGCCGCCCCGGCATCGTCCTGGCCGTCGCCGCCGCGACCGCCGCCCAGTACTCCCTGATACGCGCACTGGCCAGCGCCGAGCACGCCGGCGGCCGCTCGCCGTCGCCGCCGCACTGGGCGTCGGCACCGCCGTCGACCTGCTGATCTGGGAACGGCGCCGGCAGTCGGACCAACTGTCCGAAGCGCGCGCCGGCGTCGAAGCACTCCAGCACGCCGTCCTGCACCCGATCCCGGCGCGGCTCGGCGAACTGCACCTGGCCGGCCCCTACGAGGCGGCGACCACCGGCACCGGGATCGGCAGCGACTTCTACGAGGCCGTGCACACCCCGTTCGGCACCCGGATCCTGATCGGGGACGTGCGCGGCAAGGGCCTGCAGGCCCTGCAGACGGTCACCGACCTGCTCGGACTCCGCGAGGCCGACATCCCCTCGATGCTGCCGCTCGGCTTCGGCGCCCTCGCCGCGCGGACACCCACCCTGTCCACCATCGAACCGGACCCCGGGAACACCCTCCTGCAGCACACCGACGGCCTCAGCGAACCACACAACTCCTCCGGCGAGTTCTACCCCCTCACCGAGGACCTGGCCGCCAACCCGCCGACCGACCCGCACGAACTCGTACGGCACCTGCGGACCCGAGTCCAGGAATGGACCCACCACCTGACCGACGACATCGCCATCATCGCCCTCACCAGAACCACCACCCCACAGCCCGGCGAGGTCAGCACGGCGCCTGACCCCCACCAGGACACAGCCGTGCCTGCGGCCCTGCGGGCCGGCTCACCGGCGGATCGGGGCTTCGGAGGCCGCCCGGGGTCAGCCGGCCCGAACCGTGAACAAGGCCAAGTGACGGACCGGGGGGAGCAGCCGATCACAGCGGTCCGCACCGGCTGCCGCTCGCCGGACCGGGGTGAACCGTCATGCTGGTGCCCGGCCTCCGCGGGTCTGCGGGCGGCCGGGCGGAACGGATGGCGGCTGCGGTCAGTGGAGGGGGCCGCAGAGGGCGGGGGCGGTCGCTTCCTGAGGCAGCATGGGGTTGAGCTCGCTGGCGCCGAGGACG
>NZ_JBHUWW010000150.1:0-20808 GCF_042669755.1 Kitasatospora sp. NPDC057223
GCAGCGGACCGCCCTTCGGCTGAGGGTGGGGAGGAAGGTCAGGTCAGATCTTGGCCCACGCGTCGGTGAGGCTGACCCGCAGGATCTGCTCGATCTCGTCGAAGGTCGACTGGTCGGAGATCAGCGGCGGGGCCAGCTGGATGACCGGGTCGCCACGGTCGTCGGCGCGGCAGTACAGGCCGTTGTCGTAGAGCGCCTTCGACAGGAAGCCGTAGAGCACGCGCTCGACCTCGTCGTCGTTGAAGGACTCCTTGGTGACCTTGTCCTTGACGAGCTCGATGCCGTAGAAGAAGCCGTTGCCGCGGACGTCGCCGACGATCGGGAGGTCGCGCAGCTTGTCCAGGGTGCCGAGGAAGTTCGCCTCGTTGTCCAGGACGTGCTGGTTCAGGCCCTCGCGCTCGAAGATGTCGAGGTTCGCCAGCGCCACCGCGGAGGACACCGGGTGGCCGCCGAAGGTGTAGCCGTGCAGGAAGGTGTTGTCGCCCTTGTAGAACGGCTCGGCGAGGCGGTCCGAGATGATCGTGGCGCCGATCGGGGAGTAGCCCGAGGTCATGCCCTTGGCACAGGTGATCATGTCGGGCTGGTAGCCGAACTTGTCCGCGCCGAACATGGTGCCGAGGCGGCCGAAGGCGCAGATGACCTCGTCCGAGACGAGCAGCACGTCGTGGCGGTCGCAGATCTCGCGCAGGCGGGCGAAGTACCCGGGCGGCGGCGGGAAGCAGCCGCCGGCGTTCTGCACCGGCTCGACGAAGACGGCGGCGACGGTCTCGGCGCCCTCGAACAGGATCGCCTGCTCGATCTCGTCGGCGCACCAGCGGCCGTAGGCCTCGGGGTCGATCACACCGTCGCGCTCCAGGAAGGCGGGGGCGCGGTAGATGTTGGTGTTCGGGGCCTTGTGGGTGCCCGGCACCAGCGGCTCGAACGGGGCCTTCAGACCCGGCAGGCCGGTGATGGACAGGGCGCCCTGCGGGGTGCCGTGGTAGGCGACGGCCCGCGAGATGACCTTGTACTTGGTCGGCTTGCCGACCAGCTTGAAGTACTGCTTGGCGAGCTTCCAGGCGGTCTCGACGGCCTCGCCGCCACCGGTGGAGAAGAAGACCTTGTTGAGGTCGCCCGGGGCGTAGTTGGCGAGGCGCTCGGCCAGCTCGATGGCCTTCGGGTGGGCGTAGCTCCACACCGGGAAGAAGGCGAGCTCCTTGGCCTGCTTGGCGGCGGCCTCGGCCAGCTCCTCGCGGCCGTGGCCGGCCTGGACGACGAACAGGCCGGCGAGGCCGTCCAGGTACTTCTTGCCCTTGTCGTCCCAGACGTAGGTGCCCTTGCCCTTGACGATCGTCGGCACGGGGGAGTTCTCGTACGACGACATGCGGGTGAAGTGCATCCACAGGTGGTCGTAGGCGGTCTTCGAAAGGTCCTTCTGTGCCGGGTCGGCGGTCATCGGGTGCCCCAGGTGTAGGTCTGTTTCCGGAGCTTCAGATAAACGAAGCTCTCGGTGCTCCGCACGCCGGGAAGCGAGCGGATGCGCTTGTTGATCAGTTCGAGCAGGTGCTCGTCGTCCTCGCAGACCAGTTCGGCCAGCAGATCGAACGAGCCTGCGGTGCAGACCACGTAGTCGACCTCGTCGAGGGCGGCCAGCGCGTCCGCAACGGATTCGATGTCCCCCTCGACGTTGATCCCGACCATGGCCTGCCGGGTGAACCCGACGGTCAGGGGGTCGGTGACGGCGACGATCTGCATCACGCCTTGGTCGAGCAGCTTCTGGACGCGCTGGCGCACGGCCGCCTCGGACAGGCCGACGGCCTTGCCGATGGCGGCGTACGGGCGCCGCCCGTCCTCCTGGAGCTGCTCGATGATCGCCTTGGAGGCGGAGTCGAGTGGAACGCTGGGGTTCCGGTCGCGGTTGGCCACATCGCCACTGTGCCTGATCGGGTGGAGTGTGCGCAAGCGCGGAAACTGCTGATTTCGTCGTGCTCCCGGAAATAGCGTGCGGATTTCATCGTTGTTTCGACTCCGCCCTGTCGAGAACGGCAGTCCACCGGTTAGCCTTGCCAGGTACGCGCCCACCTCCGCCGGAGGCGTGCGCACCCTACGAGTGGACCGCGCCGGCCTCGGCCCGGCCACTCGGCGCCCGACGTACCATGGCGCCGGATTCTGCAACGCCGCAGGCCCAGACCGAGGAGAGACCCGTGAGCGACCTTCGAACGCTGCGCAACTACATCAACGGTGAGTTCGTCGATGCGGCGGACGGCCGCACGCTGGAGATCGTGGATCCGACCACCGGCGAGGCGTACGCCACCTCCCCGCTGTCCGGCCCTGCCGACGTCGACGCCGCGATGGCCGCCGCCGCCACCGCCTTCCCGGTCTGGCGCGACTCCACCCCGAGCACCCGGCAGAAGCTGCTGCTGAAGATCGCGGACGCGGTCGAGGCGCGCGCCGACGAGCTGGTGGACGCCGAGTGTCGCAACACCGGCAAGCCGCGCGGGCTCACCAGGTCCGAGGAGATCGGCCCGATGGCCGACCAGATCCGCTTCTTCGCCGGCGCCGCCCGCCTGCTGGAGGGCAAGGCCGCGGGCGAGTACATGGACGGGATGACCTCGATCGTCCGCCGCGAGCCGGTCGGTGTCTGTGCCCAGGTCGCGCCCTGGAACTACCCGATGATGATGGCCGTGTGGAAGTTCGCGCCGGCCATCGCCGCGGGCAACGCCGTCGTACTCAAGCCCTCGGACACCACGCCGGCGTCCACCGTCCTGCTCGCCGAGATCATCGGCGGCATCCTGCGGGACATGGAGCTGCCGGCCGGCATCTTCAACGTGATCTGCGGCGACCGGGAGACCGGGCGGCTGATGGTCGAGCACCGCACCCCCGCGATGGCCTCCATCACCGGCTCCGTGCGGGCCGGCATGCAGGTCGCCGAGTCCGCCTCCAAGGACGTCAAGCGCGTCCACCTGGAGCTGGGCGGCAAGGCCCCGGTCGTGGTCTTCGAGGACGCCGACATCGCCGAGGCCGTCGAGGGCATCTCGGTGGCGGGCTACTTCAACGCCGGCCAGGACTGCACCGCCGCCACCCGCGTGCTGGTGCACGAGTCCATCCACGACGCTTTCGTGCAGGCCCTCGCCAAGGCCGCCGCCGAGACCAGGACCGGCGGCGTCGACGACGAGGACGTGCTGTACGGCCCGCTGAACAACGCCAACCAGCTGAAGCAGGTGAGCGGCTTCATCGAGCGGCTCCCGGCCCACGCCAAGGTCGAGGCCGGCGGTCACCGGGTCGGCGAGGTCGGCTACTTCTACGCCCCGACCGTGGTCTCCGGCCTGAACCAGGACGACGAGATCATCCAGAACGAGGTCTTCGGCCCGGTCATCACCGTGCAGAAGTTCTCCGACGAGGACCAGGCCGTCGACTACGCCAACGGGGTGGAGTTCGCGCTCGCCTCCTCGGTCTGGACGAAGGACCACGCCCGCGCCATGCGGATGTCCCGCCGGCTCGACTTCGGCTGCGTGTGGATCAACACCCACATCCCGCTGGTCGCCGAGATGCCGCACGGCGGCTTCAAGAAGTCCGGCTACGGCAAGGACCTCTCCTCGTACGGCTTCGAGGACTACACCCGCGTGAAGCACGTCATGACCGCGATCTGACGGTCCGCCACGACCACGATCTGACGGTCCGCCCGCGCGGCGGAAGGGGCCCGGACCATAGTCCGGGCCCCTTCGCGCACCCCGGGTGCGGCGCCCGGCCTGTCATCCTGTCGGCCGATCGCCCGACCGGCTGACAGGATGAAGCTGCCCGCCGGGCGCGCGGCTGCCTACTCTTGCGGCATGAGCATCCCCACCGCTGACTCAGCCGCCGGGCAGGCAGTCAAGGCCGCCGACCGCGCGCACGTCTTCCACTCGTGGTCCGCCCAGGCCCTGATCGACCCCCTCGCGGTGGCCGGCGCCGAGGGCTCGTACTTCTGGGACTACGACGGCAACCGCTACCTGGACTTCTCCTCGCAGCTGGTCAACACCAACATCGGGCACCAGCACCCCAAGGTGGTCGCCGCGATCCAGGAGCAGGCCGCCAAGCTCTGTACCATCGCCCCCGGCTTCGCCGTCGAGTCGCGCAGCGAGGCCGCCCGGCTGATCGCCGAGCGCACCCCCGGCGACCTCGACAAGATCTTCTTCACCAACGGCGGCGCCGAGGCGAACGAGAACGCCATCCGGCTCGCCCGGCTGCACACCGGCCGGCAGAAGGTCATGTCCACCTACCGCTCGTACCACGGCGCCACCGCCAACGCGATCGCCCTCACCGGCGACCCGCGCCGCTGGGCCAACGAGACCGGTGTCTCCGGCGTCGTCCACTTCTGGGGCCCGTACGCGTACCGCTCCAACTTCCACGCCGAGAACGAGGCGCAGGAGTGCGAGCGCGCGCTGGAGCACCTGGAGCAGGTGATCGCGTTCGAGGGGCCCGGCACCGTCGCGGCGATCATCCTGGAGACCGTCGTCGGCACCGCCGGCATCCTGATCCCGCCGGCCGGCTACCTGGCGGGCGTCCGCGAGATCTGCGACCGGTACGGGATCGTCTTCATCCTGGACGAGGTGATGGCCGGCTTCGGCCGCACCGGCGAGTGGTTCGCCGCCGACCACTGGGGCATCACCCCTGACCTGCTCACCTTCGCCAAGGGCGTCAACTCCGGCTACGTGCCGCTGGGCGGCGTCGCGATCAGCGACGAGATCGCGGCCACCTTCGCCGAGCGCGCCTTCCCGGGCGGTCTCACCTACTCCGGCCACCCGCTGGCCTGTGCCTCCGCCGTCGCGACGATCAACGCCATGGCCGAGGAGGGCATCGTCGAGAACGCGAAGCAGATCGGCGAGAACGTGCTCGGCCCCGGTCTGCGCGCGCTGGCCGAGCGTCACCCGTCGATCGGCGAGGTCCGCGGCCTGGGTGTGTTCTGGGCACTCGACCTGGTGAAGAACCGCGAGACCCGCGAGCCGATGGTGCCGTACAACGCGGCCGGCGCCGCCAACGCGCCGATGGCCGAACTGGCCGCCGCCTGCAAGCAGCGCGGGCTGTGGCCCTTCGTCAACATGAACCGCTTCCACGTGGTGCCGCCGTGCACCGTCACCGAGGAGGAGGCCAAGACCGGCCTCGCGGTGCTCGACGAGGTGCTCACGCTGACGGACGCCCACACCGTCTGACCACACATCAGGACTCATCGGTCCGGCCCCGGGCAGCGCCCTGCCCGGGGCCGTCCCATGTTCCGAAAGGCCTCACCTTGCGCACCACGCTCTCCCGTCGTGCCGTCCTCGGCTCCGGCGCCGGCCTGCTCGGCGCCGGAGCGCTGACCGGCTGCGGCATCCCCTCCGCGTACGTTCCCGAAGGCCGGCGCTCCGGCGCCGACCGGTCGGAGCAGGACCAGAAGCTGGTCTTCTCCAACTGGACGCAGTACATCGACGTCGACGAGGACACCGGCGGGCGGCCGACGCTCGACGGCTTCAGCGAGGAGACCGGCATAGCCGTCACCTACACCGAGGACATCAACGACAACGACGAGTTCTTCGGCAAGATGGGCCCGGTCCTCACCCAGGGCAGCGACCCCGGCCGCGACCTGATGGTGGTCAGCGACTGGATGGCCGGGCGCTACGTCGCGCTCGGCTGGGTGCAGGCGCTGGACCGGTCCAACCTGCCCAACGTCACCGAGCACCTCGACCCGCAGCTGGGCGATCCCGCCTTCGACCCCGGCCGCGCCCGCAGCGTGCCCTGGCAGTCGGGCATCACCGGCATCGCCTACAACCGCCGGGCGCTCGGCCGCGAGCTGCGCAGCACCGCCGACCTCTGGGCCCCCGACCTCAAGGGGCGGGTGACGCTGTTCGCCGGCCTGGACGAGGCCATCGGGCTGCTGATGCTCGCGAACGGCAGCGACATCGCCGCCTTCGACGCCGACGACGCGCACCGTGCGATGGACCAGGTGCAGAAGCTCGTCGACAGCCGGCACATCCGCCGTTTCACCGGCAACGACTACACCAGTGACCTGGCCTCCGGCGCGGCCGTCGCCTGCCAGGCGTACTCGGGGGACGCGATCCAGCTGAAGGCCGACAACCCCGACATCGAGTTCGTGGTGCCGGAGGAGGGCGGCGAGCTGTGGTCGGAGAGCCTTCTGGTGCCCAACCGGGCCCGGCACAAGCAGAACGCCGAGCGGCTGATCGACCACTACTACCGGCCCGAGGTCGCCGCCGAGCTGGCCGCCTTCGTCCAGTACATCTGCCCGGTGCCGGCCGCCCGCGACATCCTGGCGGACAGCGGGGACGCGGACAGCGCCGCCCTCGCGGAGGAGCCGCTGGTCTTCCCCACCGACGGGATGCGGGCCCGGCTGCACACCATGCGGGACGTCACCGCCGCCGAACGGCCCGACTTCCACCGGGTGTGGGGGCGGATCACCGGCGTCTGACCGGCCCCGCGCCGCCTCAGCGGCGGACGGCGTCCAGCGCCAGCAGCGCCACGTGCAGCGACAGGCAGGACTCCACCTGGTCCAGGTCGACGGAGAGGATCCGCTCGACCTTGTGCAGCCGGTCGTAGAACGACGGTCTGGACAGGTGCGCCGCATCCGCCGCCGCAGACTTGTTGCGGCCCTGCTCCAGGTAGATCCGCAGCATCTGCACCAGCTGCCCGCCGTGCTCCGCGTCGTACGCCAGCAGCGGGCCCAGCTCGCGTTCCACGTACGTCTGCAGCCGGGCGTCGTCGCGCAGCAGGTGGAGCAGGCCGCGCAGCCTGACGTCGGGCAGGCGGTAGTACGCGGCGGCCCGCCCGCCGGGGGCGTCGTGCAGGGCGGCGTCGGCGACCTGGGTGGCCTCCAGCAGGGTGCGGCGGGCGTCGCGCACCGAGCCGACCGAGGAGCCCACGGCCACCACCGGTTCGAACACCTGCGGGGGGACGGGCTGCGCCCCGCCGCCGGCCGCGTCCCGGCCGGTGTCGGCGGCCAGCCTGCGCAGGGCGGCGGCGAAGGCGTCCAGCGCGCTGTGCTCGTCCTGCTGCGAGCCGAGCGCGATCAGCACGCCGACGCCCTCGTCGTCCAGCGCGCCGACCAGGGCCGACAGCCGGCACGCCCGGACGGCGGTGGCCGCCAGCTCGGTGAAGTCGCGCAGCCGGGCCTGCGCCTCCAGCGCGGCCGGGCTGGGCCCGCGACGCTGGCGCAGCACCACGCCGACCAGCCGCCGGCCCTCCAGCGGCACGCCCAGGGCCTGGGCCCGCAGCGCCACCTCGGAGACGGTCAGGGCGTGGGTGAGGATGCCCGACAGCAGCGTCCGGTGGGTCTGGCGCTCCAGGCTCTCCCGGTCACGCACGACCAGCCGGTTGAGCGCGAGCGTGGCGGCTCCGCGCTCCAGCAGCATCGCGTGCGGGTGCGCCAGGCCGTCCGGGAGCGGGCCCGGGTCGTCGACCAGGATCAGCCGGCCCCAGTCCTGCCCGCGGGCGCCGACCGCCGTCACCAGCCACCCGCTGCGCGGGTCGTGGCCGGTGCGGCCGGGCGGGCGGACCCCGCGGGAGCGCCGCTCCCAGCCCTCCAGCAGCTCGGTCTCCAGGTGGCCGGCCGTGTCGTGGGCGAGCACCTGGTGGGCCAGGTTCTCCAGGACGACGGGCGCGCCGGCCATCCGGGCGACCTGGCGGACCACCTCGGCGGGTTCGGCGCCCTCCACGGCGAGCTCGTTGAAGACCTGGTGGACGGCCTCGGAGATGCGCAGCTGCTCCAGCTGCGCGTTGACGACCAGGGCGTGCACGGCCTCGGTGACGGCGACGAAGCGCAGCTCGCGGCGGAGGGCGATCAGCGGCAGTCCGCGCTGTTCGGCGGCGTGCACCAGGGCGCGGGGCAGGTTGTCGAAGTAGCGCCGGCCGAACTCGATGACCAGCCCGGCGACGCCGACCTCGTCCAGCTCCCGGACGTAGCGGGCCAGGCCCTCGCGGTCCTCGGGCAGGGCGATGCCGGTGGTGAGCACGAGTTCGCCGCCCTGCAGCATGCCGGCCACGTCCGGCAGCTCGCTGACGTGCACCCAGCGGACGGGGCGTTCCAGGTGGGCTGCGCCGGCCACCACCTGGGGCAGGCCGCGCCGCATCACCTCCAGGTCGAGCACGTGGGCGACGGTGGGGAGCACGTCGGTCCTCCGGGAGCGGGGTGGGGGCACGGGCGGGGGCGGGTCGGCACGGTGCGGGTGAGCACTGTGTCAGGGAAATCATCCCTCGTGGCGACGACCTGTCGCCCGAATCGAACCCTTGCACCCTGTAAGGCCATCTGTGCCGAGGCTGCCGGAGTGGTCCTTGTCACCCCGGCCCGCCACGAGGCATCGTCAGCGAGTCGGCTGCGGCAAACCTGCTGTGGCGAATCGCGGACATCACCTCGGAATCCGTCGCGTAACCAGAAAGAAACAACGGAATCCCTTGTAGGCGCAACGCTGTGGTGTCAGGATCACGCATCCCGGCGATCAACCGGACCGGATCCCCCGTACTGCGCCGGGCGGCGACTCGACCAGCCGCTCCGCCCGGCTACGGGATCGCGCCGACCTCGGCGTGCAGCATGCAGTGCAGCAGTGATCACGACATGCCGCAGCCGGACCACCGGGCACATGGAGGAACCAGAGATGGACCTGACCGACTTCAGCGCGGGCGCGCAGTACATCGCCGGCCGACAGATCCGGGGCACCGGGGAGGAGCCCTTCCAGGTCGTCAACCCGGCCGACGGCACCGTCGTCCAGCAGGTCACCCTGGCCTCCACCGCGGACGTCGACGCCGCCGTGGCCGCCGCCCGGGCCGCCCTCCCCGAGTGGGCCGGCGCCACCCCCGGTGCCCGGTCCGAGGCACTGCTGCGGCTCTCCGCCGTACTCGCCGGCGCGGCCGACGACCTCGCCCGGGTCGAGACCTCGCAGACCGGCAAGCCGATCAAGCTCTCCACCGAGTTCGACGTCCCCGGCACGGTCGACAACACCGCGTTCTTCGCCGGCGCCGCCCGCAACCTGGAGGGCAAGGCCGCGGGGGAGTACTCCGGCGACCACACCTCGTACGTCCGCCGCGAGGCGATCGGCGTCGTCGGCTCCGTCTCGCCGTGGAACTACCCGCTGCAGATGGCCGCCTGGAAGATCCTCCCGGCCATCGCGGCCGGCAACACCATCGTGCTCAAGCCCGCCGAGCTGACCCCGCTGACCTCGCTGATGTTCGCCCGCGCCTGCACCGAGGCCGGCATCCCGGACGGCGTCGTCAACGTCGTCACCGGCGCCGGCCGCGGGGCGGGCGAGCACCTGGTCTCGCACCCCGGCGTCGCCATGGTGTCGTTCACCGGCTCCACCCCGGTCGGCAGGCGGGTCGCCGAACTGGCGAGCGCCACCGCCAAGCGCACCCACCTGGAGCTCGGCGGCAAGGCCCCCTTCGTGGTCTTCGACGACGCCGACCTGGACGCCGCGATCCACGGCGCCGTCGCCGGATCGCTCATCAACAGCGGCCAGGACTGCACCGCCGCCACCCGCGCCTACATCCAGCGCCCGCTGTACGAGGCCTTCGTGGCCGGCGTCGCCGAGCTCTTCGAGTCGGTCCGCCTCGGCGACCCGCTGAACCCGCGGACCGACCTCGGCCCGCTGGTCTCCTTCACCCACCGCGACCGGGTGGCCGGCTTCGTCGAGCGCGCCCGCGGCTACGGCGCCGTCATCGCGGCCGGCGGGCACGCCCCCGCGAAGGGCCACGACGGCACCGACCTCACCCGCGGCGCCTACTGGCGCCCCACGCTGATCACCGGCGTCGCCCAGGACAGCGAGGTCGTCCAGGGCGAGATCTTCGGCCCGGTGCTCGTCGCCCTGCCCTTCGACAGCGACGAGGAGGGCCTGCGCCTCGCCAACGACACCCCGTACGGCCTGGCCGCCTCCGCCTGGACCCGCGACATCCACCGCTCGCTGCGCGCCACCCGCGAGATCGCGGCGGGCTGCGTCTGGGTCAACGACCACATCCCGATCATCAGCGAGATGCCGCACGGCGGCTACAAGTCCTCCGGCTACGGCAAGGACATGTCGCAGTACTCACTCGACGAGTACACGCAGGTCAAGCACGTCATGTACGACACCACCGCGGTCGCCCGCAAGGACTGGCACCGCACCGTCTTCGGAGACAGATAACCCCTCGTGGACGGCCCGCCCACCCCCACCGCCGGCGGCGGGCCGTTCCCCTCACTTCCCCCGGGAGGGCGTTCCAGCATGGAGCTCAACGAGATCACCGACGGCCTGCCAGAGCCCGTCCGCAAGGCCTGGGAACGCAGTCTGACGAGCGGCCGCGCCGCCCTCACCCGCCGGACGATGCTCCGCGCCGCCGCCCTCACCGCCGGCGCCGGCACCCTCGCGGCCTGCGGCATCCCGCCGGCGAAGACGGCCGGCGGGGGCGACTCGGCGGCGAACGCCGCCGAGGACCACTCCGACAGCGACAAGGTGGTCAACTTCTCCAACTGGCCGCTCTACGTCGACACCGACGAGAACGACACCGAGAAGCACGGCACTCTCGACGCCTTCACCGCCGCCACCGGCATCAAGGTCAAGTACACCGAGGACGTCAACGACAACGTCGAGTTCTTCGGCAAGGTCAAGCCCCAGTTCGCCGCCGGCCAGGACACCGGCCGCGACGTCATGGTGCTCACCGACTGGATGGTCGCCCGGCTGATCCGGCTCGGCTGGGTGCAGAAGCTCAACCAGTCCAACGTCACCACGGCCATCACCAACATCGAGTCCCGCTTCCGCGCCCCCGACTGGGACCCGGGCCGGATGTACAGCTACCCCTGGGCCGGCATCCAGGTCGTCATCGCGTACAACTCGAAGGCCACCAAGGGCAAGCCCGTCACCAGCGTCAGCCAGCTGCTGGACGACCCCGAGCTCAAGGGCCGGGTCACCTTCCTGTCGGAGATGCGCGACACCATCGGGATGACCCTGCTCGACATGGACAAGGACCCGGCGAAGTTCACCGCCGACGACTACGCGGCCGCCGTCGCCCGTCTCCAGAAGGGCGTCGACAGCAAGCAGATCCGCAAGTTCACCGGCAACGACTACGGCCAGGAACTCTCCTCCGGCGACATCGCGGCCTGCCTGGCCTGGGGCGGCGACCTGATCCAGCTCAAGGCCGACAACCCCGACATCGAGTTCGTCATCCCGGAGAAGGGCTACGTCTCCTCCACCGACAACATGGTGATTCCGGCCAAGGCGGAGCACAAGGCCAACGCCGAGCACCTGATCGACTTCTACTACCGGCCGGAGATCGCCGCCCAGCTGACGGCCGGCATCGGTTTCGTCTCCGCCGTCACCGGCATGCAGGCCGAACTCACCGCCCTCGACCCGGACACCGCGGCGAACCCGCTGGTCGTCCCCACCCCCGAGATGGCGGCCAAGGTCCACGTCTTCCGCTCCCTGAACGAGGCCGAGGAGAGCGACTTCGAGGAGAAGTTCTCCAAACTGATCGGCGCCTGACCCCACCTGACGGCATCAGACCCAACGGCAGCAGACAGAGAGAGACCATGACAGAGCAGCTGCGCGACGCGGCCGCGGGCGGCGACGTCCGCCTCACCGGCATAGGCAAGACGTACGGCGCGTTCACCGCCGTCCACCCGCTCGACCTGACCGTCCCCCAGGGCTCCTTCTTCGCCCTGCTCGGTGCCTCCGGCTGCGGCAAGACCACCACGCTGCGCATGATCGCCGGCCTGGAGGAGCCCACCAGCGGCACCGTCGTGATCGGCGGCCAGGACGTCACCGCCCTGCCCCCGTACAAGCGGCCGGTCAACACCGTCTTCCAGAGCTACGCGCTCTTCCCGCACCTCGACATCTTCGAGAACGTCGCCTTCGGCCTGCGCCGCCGCGGCCGCAAGGACGTCAGGAAGCAGGTCGAGGACATGCTGGAACTGGTCGAACTCGGCCAGTACGCCCGGCGCAAGCCGCACCAGCTCTCCGGTGGCCAGCAGCAGCGCGTCGCCGTCGCCCGCGCCCTGATCAACCACCCGCAGGTGCTGCTCCTCGACGAGCCGCTCGGCGCCCTGGACCTCAAGCTGCGCCGCCAGATGCAGCTGGAACTGAAGCGGATCCAGACCGAGGTCGGCATCACCTTCGTCCACGTCACCCACGACCAGGAGGAAGCCATGACCATGGCCGACACCATCGCGGTGATGAACGGCGGCCGGGTCGAGCAGCTCGGAGCCCCCGCCGACCTGTACGAGAACCCCGCCAGCACCTTCGTGGCCAACTTCCTCGGCCAGTCCAACCTGATCCCCGCCCAGGTCACCGGCACCGAGGGCGCCGACCTGCTGCTCTCCGCGGGCGGCGTGCGGCTCGCGATGCCCAGGGCCCGCTGCGCCACCGGCGCCAAGGAGATCTACCTCGGCGTGCGCCCCGAGAAGATCACCATCGCCCACGCCTCCGCCGAGGTCGCCGACGGCCGCAACCGGCTCGGCGGCACCGTCGTCGACTCCAGCTTCATCGGCGTCTCCACCCAGTACGTGGTGCGCACCGACAGCGGCCAGGACATCGCCGTCTTCGAGCAGAACATGGAGCGCGACGCCCGGATCACCGCCGGTGCCCCGGTCGTCCTGCACTGGAACCCCGCGCACTCCTTCGGCATGGACGCCACCCAGGCGATCGACGCGGGCACGGGGGAGGCGGCGGCATGACGGCCACGACCGCACCGGCGCCCCCACAGGCGCCGCCCCCCGACGCCGACGCCCCCGCGACCGTCCGCAAGCCGCGTCGCAGGCTCACCGCCTACTGGCTGCTGCTCCCGGGCATCGCCTGGCTGGTGGTCTTCTTCGCGGTGCCGATGGTCTACCAGGCCTCGACCTCGCTGCAGACCGGCACCCTGGAGCAGGGCTTCAGTCTCACCTGGCACTTCGCCACCTACTGGGACGCCCTGGGCGAGTACAAGTGGCACTTCGTCCGCTCGTTCTCCTACGCGGCGACCGCCACCGTGCTCTGCCTGGCCATCGGCTACCCGCTCGCCTACACGATCGCCTTCAAGGCGGGCAAGCGCTGGCGCAACGTCATCCTGATCCTGGTGATCGCACCGTTCTTCACCAGCTTCCTGATCCGCACGCTGGCCTGGAAGACCATCCTGTCCGACGGCGGCCCGGTGGTCGGCGCACTCAACACGCTGCACATTCTGGACGTCACCGGCGCGATCGGGCTCACCTCCGGCGACCGGGTGCTGGCCACGCCGCTCGCCGTGGTCTGCGGCCTGACGTACAACTTCCTGCCGTTCATGATCCTGCCGCTCTACACCTCGCTGGAGCGGATCGACCCGCGCCTGCACGAGGCGGCCGGCGACCTGTACGCGCGCCCCTTCACCACGTTCCGCAAGGTGACGTTCCCGATCTCGCTGCCGGGCGTCGTCGCCGGCACGCTGCTCACCTTCATCCCCGCGTCCGGTGACTACATCAACGCCCAGCTGCTCGGCTCGCCGAGTGAGCAGATGGTCGGCAACGGCATCCAGAAGCAGTTCCTGAACGTCCTGGACTACCCGACCGCCGCAGCACTCAGCTTCATTCTGATGGCCCTGATCCTGGGCATGGTGACGGTCTACATGCGCAAGGCCGGGACGGAGGAACTGGTCTGATGTCCCGAATCTTCACGTGGATCCGCGCCCACCTGGTGGTGCTGGCGGGCGTTCTCGCCCTCGCCTACCTGGTGCTGCCCAACCTGGTCGTGCTCGCCTTCTCGTTCAACAAGCCGCAGGGCAAGTTCAACTACGAGTGGTCCGAGTTCTCCACCGACGCCTGGACCGACCCGTGCGGCGTCGCCGACATGTGCCAGTCCCTGTCGCTCAGCCTTCAGGTCGCGGTGCTCGCCACGCTCGGGGCCACGGTGCTCGGCACCATGGTCGCCTTCGCGCTGGCCCGGTTCCGGTTCCGCGGCCGGGGCGCCACCAGCGCGCTGATCTTCCTGCCGATGGCGATGCCCGAGGTCGTGATGGCCGCCTCGCTGGGCACCCTCTTCCTCAACATGCGCATCCCGTTCGGCTTCGTCACCATCCTGATCGCGCACATCATGTTCTGCCTGAGCTTCGTGGTGACGGCGGTCAAGGCACGCGTGATGAGCATGGACCCGCGGCTGGAGCAGGCCGCCCAGGACCTCTACGCCACCCCGGTGCAGACCTTCCTGCGGATCACCCTGCCGCTCGCCGCCCCCGGTATCGCGGCCGGCGCGCTGCTCAGCTTCGCGCTCTCCTTCGACGACTTCATCATCACCCAGTTCAACTCCGGCCCGACCACCGTGACCTTCCCGATGTTCGTCTGGGGAGCCTCACAGCGCGGCATCCCCGTCCAGGTGAACGTGATCGGCACAGCCATGTTCATCGCCGCGGTCCTGCTGACCGTCGGCGGCCAGTGGCTCGGGAACCGCCGCAAGGCGAGCGCCTGACCTCCGGCCGGGGCCGCTCCGGCCTGGGTACGCTCCACCTGTCGTACCGAAATCACCGTCAATGTCCAGAAAGTGGCTGATAATGCATGGATTCCGCCCGCGCGCTCAGTGACGCCAGGCCCACCCCCTTCTGGCTGGAGGATCCGGGCCGGCCGCAGGCGCTGCCCGCCCTCGTCGGCGACACCACCTGCGACCTGTTGGTCGTCGGCGGCGGCTACTCCGGCCTGTGGACGGCGCTGATCGCCAAGGAACGGGACCCGTCGCTCGACGTCGTCCTGGTCGAGGGCCACGAGGTCGGCTGGGCCGCGTCCGGGCGCAACGGCGGGTTCTGCGCCGCCAGCCTCACCCACGGCTTCGGCAACGGACTGCAGCGCTGGCCCGGTGAACTGGCCGAGCTGGAGCGCCAGGGCGCGGCCAACCTCCAGGCCATCGAGGACACCCTCAAGCGCTACGCCATCGACGCGGAGTGGGAGCGCACCGGCGAGATCGACGTCGCCACCGAGCCGCACCAGCTGGAGGAACTGCACGAGATCGCCGAGGCCGTCGCCGAGCACGGCCTCGACCTCACCTTCCTGGACGCCGACGCGCTGCGCGCCGAGGTCGACTCGCCCACGTTCCTGGGCGGCCTCTGGGACAAGGAGGGCGTGGCGATGGTCCACCCGGCCAAGCTGGCCTGGGGCCTGAAGCAGGCCTGCCTCGGCCAGGGCGTACGGATCTTCGAGCACACCAGGGCCACCGCGCTCGCCGAGCACGGCAGCGGGATGGCCGTGCGCACCACGTACGGCCGGGTCTTCGCCCGCCGGGTCGCGCTCGGCACCAACGTCTTCCCCTCCCTGGTGAAGCGGGTCCGGCCGTACGTGGTGCCGGTCTACGACTACGCCCTGATGACCGAGCCGCTCAGCGCGGCGCAGCTCGCCTCGATCGGCTGGAG
Organism: Kitasatospora sp. NPDC057223; assembly: GCF_042669755.1. Lineage (NCBI taxonomy): Bacteria > Bacillati > Actinomycetota > Actinomycetes > Kitasatosporales > Streptomycetaceae > Kitasatospora > Kitasatospora sp. NPDC057223. The sequence continues at coordinate 15,310 of NZ_JBHUWW010000150.1, forward strand.
CGGCCGGCAGGGGCTCGGCGACAGCGCCAACAAGTTCCACTACTTCCGGCTCTCCGCCGACAACCGCATCCTGTGGGGCGGCTACGACGCGGTCTACGAGTTCGGCGGCAAGGTGCGGCACGAGTACGACCAACGGCCGGAGACCTTCCGCACGCTGTCGGGCAACTTCTTCCGCTGCTTCCCGCAGCTGGAGGGGATCGGCTTCACCCACGCCTGGGGCGGCGCCATCGACACCTGCACCCGGTTCTCCGCCTTCTTCGACACCGCCTACGGGGGCCGGGTCGCGTACGCGGCCGGCTACACCGGTCTCGGCGTCGGTGCGACCCGGTACGGCGCGGAGGTCATGCTCGACCTGCTGGCCGGGGCCCGCACCGAGCGGACCGCGCTGGAGATGGTGCGCAGCAAGCCGCTGCCCTTCCCGCCGGAGCCGGTGCGGTGGGCCGGGATCGAGATGACCAAGTGGTCGCTCGACCGCGCGGACCGCAACGGCGGCCGCCGCAACCTGTGGCTGCGGACGCTCGACCGGCTGGGGCTCGGCTTCGACAGCTGAGGCCGGACCCGGGCCCGTCGCCGTCCGGTTCCGGGGCGCACCCCTGCACGGGGGTGCGCCCCGGTGCGTTGTGCGCAGCCGCAGCCAACTGTGCAGAAGCGGTGCAGCTCGGCGGAACGCTGTAAGACCCCTCACTCTTGAGCCTCTCCCTGTTGACGGCGAGTCCAGGAACGCGCCGCACCGAGCGAGCAGAGGACACCACGCGATGGAGAGCACCGGACCGATCAGCGCACTGGACTGGCTCGCCGAGGCCTCCCCGGACCCGCAGGCCTGCCGGCGGGAGTGGCAGCGCACCGGCGCGGGCCTCCAACTGCTGCCCGCCGGCCGGCGCTGGGACGTCCTGATGGTGCCCGGCCCGCTCGGCCGCCCGGCGCTCGCCGTCCTGGCCCGCACCCTGCGCGGGCCCGGGCCGGTGCTGGCCGACTTCGGGGACGAGAACCTCGGCTTCCTCGTCCCCGCCGGAACGGCCGCCCGCTGGCTCGGCACCGGTGTACGCGTCGCCGGCGAGGGGACGTGGGTCGTCGTCCCGCACCCGGCCCGGCGCAGCAGCGGCGTCCGCTGGCTGGTGCCGCCCGACGGATCCGGACTGCTCAACGACCCCGTTCTGCTGGAGCTGGCGCTGCACGAGGCCGCCGCCGACCTGGGCACGAACCGGGCGGCAGCGGGCGGGAACCGGCCGCAGGGCCATCCGGAGCAAGGAGCCGACGACCTGTAAGGCTGAATCCCGGATACCCGTCAGCCTGCTCGTTGAGACGGTGCTCCCCGAGGACCAGACTGGGCAGTGAGCGCGGTAGCCCCGTGATCCCGTCGCCCGGACGATTCCCCGGGCGGCGCCGTAACAACGGGACCGGCGGCAGGAGTGCCGCCCGGGACTTCGGAGGCAGACGATCTTGAGCAAGCCCATCGTGACCAAGCACCTCACCCACTGGATCGGCGGCGCGTCCGTCGCCACCGCCGGCTCCGCCCCGCGCCGCGGCGAGATCTTCGACCCGGCCACCGGCCAGGTGGCGGGTCACGTCGACTTCGCGGAGATCGCCGAGGTCGACCAGGCGGTCGCCGCCGCGGCCGCCGCCTTCGCCGACTGGCGCAACGCCTCGGTGGCGAGGCGGACCACCGTGCTCTTCAACTTCCGCGAGCTGCTCAACTCCCGCAAGGACGAGCTGGCCTCGATCATCGTCTCCGAGCACGGCAAGGTGCACTCGGACGCCCTGGGCGAGATCGCCCGCGGCCAGGAGGTCGTCGAGTACGCCTGCGGGATCCCGCAGCTGATCAAGGGCGGCTTCACCGAGCAGGCCTCCACCGGCGTGGACGTGTACTCGATCCGTCAGCCGCTCGGCCCGGTCGCCGTCATCTCGCCGTTCAACTTCCCGGCCATGGTGCCGATGTGGTTCTTCCCGATCGCCATCGCGGCGGGCAACACCGTCGTGCTGAAGCCCTCGGAGAAGGACCCGTCCGCCGCCAACTTCATCGCGGAGCTGTGGAAGGAAGCCGGCCTGCCGGACGGCGTCTTCAACGTCGTCCACGGCGACAAGGCGGCCGTCGACCGCCTGCTGGAGCACCCGGACGTCAAGTCGGTCAGCTTCGTCGGCTCCACCCCGATCGCCCGCTACGTCTACGAGACGGGCACCCGCTACGGCAAGCGCGTCCAGGCCCTGGGCGGCGCCAAGAACCACATGCTCGTCCTGCCCGACGCGGACCTCGACCTCAGCGCCGACGCGGCCATCAACGCCGGCTTCGGCGCGGCGGGCGAGCGTTGCATGGCCGTCTCCGTCCTCGTCGCGGTGGACCCGATCGGCGACGAGCTGGTCGACAAGATCAAGCAGCGGATGGCCACCCTCAAGGTCGGCCCCGGCTGCAACGGCGACTCCGACATGGGTCCGCTCGTCACCGGCCAGCACCGGGACAAGGTCACCTCCTACGTCGAGTCCGGTGTCGCGGACGGCGCGGAGCTGGCCGTGGACGGCCGCAAGCACGCGATCGCGGGCGAGGACGCCAACGGCGCGCCCACCACGGACGGCTTCTGGCTCGGCCCGACCCTCTTCGACCACGTGAAGCCCGGCATGTCCGTCTACAACGACGAGATCTTCGGCCCGGTGCTCTCGGTGGTCCGCGTCGCCTCGTACGACGAGGGCCTGGCGCTGATCAACTCCAACCCCTACGGCAACGGCACGGCCATCTTCACCAACGACGGCGGCGCGGCCCGGCGCTTCCAGCACGAGGTCGAGGTCGGCATGGTCGGCATCAACGTGCCGATCCCGGTGCCGGTCGCCTACTACTCCTTCGGCGGCTGGAAGGCCTCCCTGTTCGGTGACACCCACGCCTACGGGCCGGACGGCGTCCAGTTCTTCACCCGTGGCAAGGCCGTCACCCAGCGCTGGCTGGACCCGTCCCACGGCGGCATCAACCTGGGCTTCCCGACCAACTCCTGAACGGTGGCGGGCCGACCCCGGCGACCCGAGGGCCGCCCGGCCCGCCCGCCGTCCGTACGGTGGCGCTGCGCCGGGCGGCCCTCGGCCGTTCCGTCCAGCCGTCGTCCGGTTCAGTCCGCCGATGCGGGCCCGGCACCGTTGCGGCGCAGGGCCGCCCGCAGCGCGCGGGACGCGACCGGGCCCAGGCCGTCGACCACCTCGACCAGCGCACCCATCCGGTCCAGTGCGTCGAAGGCCGACGCGGCTCCGTCGCGGTCCACACCCTCGTACAGCTCCAGGCCGACGAACGCGGCGGAGACCGCCCGGGCCAGGCCGGGCAGATCGAGCAGCTCGACCAGCGGGTGGCCCTCGAACAGCCGGGTCAGTACCCGCTCGATCTCGTCGCTCCACAGCCGCAGCGCCGCGGCCGTGGCCTCCGCGAGCTGCGGGTTGCCCGGCGCCCCGGCCAGGAACTGCCCGAGCAGCGCGACATTGCCCTCGGCCCGCTCCTCCTCGTGCAGCTCCCGGCCCAGCCGCAGCAGGTCGCGCAGCGACCGCGCCTCGTCGAAGCGGGGCCGGAAGCGGTCGAGCCGGAGCGTGGTCTCCCGCAACGCGGCCGCAGCGAGCAGCCCCTCGACCGTCTTGAAGTGGTAGAAGACCAGAGCCTGGTTGGCCCCGGTCTCGGCGGCGATGGTCCGGGCGGAGATCCCCGCGATGCCGTGCCGCTTGAGCGCGCCGATGGCGGCCGTCATCAACCGTTCGCGCGTGTCGCTCATGCGGTGCAGGGTATCGGGCCCGGCCCGGCCGTCAGGTCCGGGCGCTCTCGCGCACCGGCCGCACGTACGCGGGCACGCCCAGGGCGTCCACCGGTACGTACTCGGCCGTGAAGGACCCGCTGTAACCGATCACCGGTCCCGCCACCGGATTGGTCACCCGTACGTCGATCCGGAAGCGCCCTGCCGCGTCGTCGAACCACTCGTGCACGGTCGCGCGGCCGGTCAGCGCCGCCGGGCAGCGGGGCGAGCCGGGCAGTGCGGACACCCGCTGGTCGCCGGAGGTGATCACCAGGCCGCCCTGCGGGCTCACCCGGAAGCCGAGGTCGACCGCCAGGTGCTGGCGGGTGCCGAGGAAGTCCACGACGGTGGCAGCCCGGCGGTCCGAGGCGACCATCGTGGCGTCGAAACGGCGCGGACGGGTGAACTGGAACGTGCGGACGAAGGTCACCGTCTCGCGCCCGAACCCGTCCTGGTAGGCGTAGTTGGCGATGGTGAACGGGACGTCGCGCCCCCGGTCGGGGAAGAGGATGTTGCTGCGGCTGCCGAGCCGGAGCACCGGTCCGGCAAGGCGGGAGCCACGCCACACCCGGTCCATCCGGCCGGTGCCCAGGCACGCGATGCCGTCCCGGCTGGAGAAGCCGAACCGCCGTCGGAGTTCGGGATGGAGCTCGTCGAACGCCGCGCCGAGAGCCTGCTGGAAGATCGAGCCGGTCGAGTGGGCAGGGGAGGTGGGGGGAGACGCCGATATGGCGGACGGGGTTTTCATGGTCCCTCCAGTTCGAGCAGCGCCCGGGGCGGCGCGGCGACGTCGTGCCGGGCGCGCGGGCGGCGCACACAGCGCCGGGCCGCCGGCGTGGTCGGCAGGGGTGGCGGGAGAAAGGTGAGCGGTAGAACCGCTGCCGCAAGAAGGGGCCGGCCCGCCCCGAACAGGCAGAGCGCGGCGGGCAGCAGGCGTAGCGACACCTCGGCGCAGGCCCGGGCCAACGATTCCTCCGGAGTGATGCCGCGCTCGGCCCACAGTCGAAGCCGGTCGAAGGACCACGCCGTCAGCCACCCGGTAAGGGGCCGCACACACCAGCGGTCGACCAGGGCACCCAGCGGACCGGGCCACCCGCGGTAGTCGTAGCCGGTGATGAAGCGGACCGTCCCGGAGGCCGGCTCCGGGACGTAGCGCCAGTAGCCGCTGCCCGACTGCAGCGGGGAGTAGGGGCCGTCCGCGGCGAACCGCAGCGCACTCACCCGGCTGCCGTCCGGGCGGTGCCGTTCGGTGCCCGTCACCCCCACCCCTGTCAGCACCGGTCCTGGCCGCCGGCCCAACGAGTAGCGGAAGCGGACCGGTGCCGGGCCGCCGCTGCCGTCGCCCTCGGGAGGGCCGGCTGACGGGAGGTGGCTGATGCGGGTGAACCGGGCGTCCCAACGCTCGTGCAGAGCGGGGGCCTGAGTGAGATTCCAGATCACGTCAAGGTCGGCACGGATCCCGACCTCGACATGGAGCGGCTTCACGGCGAGGCGAGCGGTGCGAGGCAAGACTGTCCCCCAGAACGAGTTGAGCGACTGCTCAAGGCCGATGCCGTCATCATGGCAGAGATTTGAGCGATCGCTCAAGAGTCGGGGGCGCCCAGGGGGCCGGCCGAGGTTTGCCTCTCGCCCCGGGATGGGCGTAGTGTTCCCTAGTCGCTCGGCAGGGAGCACCGGACACGCAGTCAGCGCGGACGGTCCCGGGGCGGCCACTCCACGAAACACCTTCCTCTGCATCGCCATGGGT
>NZ_JBHUWW010000151.1:0-20266 GCF_042669755.1 Kitasatospora sp. NPDC057223
TCCTCGCGGAGACCTCCCGAGGGTGTGCGCCGGGCGGCGGCGGAGTCCTGGTGGGTGGTGGATGAGACCTTAGGAGCGCGGCCCGGGGCCGGACATGTGGGTGGCGGCAACTCCTCCTCCCCGCACCATGTGGCCGGGACACATGGCCGGGGCCCGCCCCGGCCGTAACAGTGGGGAGGCCTGACCGCCCCGGCCGACGCGGACCGATCGCCGCCGGGGCAGGTCGACAGGCCCCAGGACCCCCAGCGGAAGGCAAGGACATGGACAAGGTGGTGACCTCGGCCCGGGCGGTGGCGGACATCCCCGACGGGGCGGTGCTCGCGGTGGGCGGCTTCGGCCTCTGCGGCATCCCCTCGACGCTGATCGGCGCGCTCGCCGGGACCGGCGCCTCGGGTCTGCGGGTGGTCTCCAACAACTGCGGCGTCGACGACTGGGGTCTCGGGCTGCTGCTGCACGCGGGCCGGATCGCCCGGATGACCTCCTCCTACGTCGGCGAGAACAAGGAGTTCGCCCGCCAGTACCTGAGCGGCGAACTGGAGGTGGAGCTCACCCCGCAGGGCACCCTCGCGGAGCGGCTGCGGGCCGGCGGCTCCGGCATCCCCGCGTTCTTCACCCCGGCCGGTGTCGGCACCCAGGTGGAGGACGGCGGGCTGCCCTGGCGCTACGCCGCCGACGGTTCGGTCGCGCTCGCCTCACCGCCCAAGGAGGTACGGGAGTTCGGCGGGCGTCGGCACCTGCTGGAGGAGGCCATCACCGCCGACTTCGCGCTGGTGCGGGCCGCCGTCGCGGACCGCCACGGCAACTGCGTGTTCCACGCCGCCGCCCGCAACTTCAACCCGCTGTGCGCGATGGCCGGCCGGATCACCCTGGTCGAGGCCGAGCGGATCGTCGAGCCCGGCGAACTCCCGCCGGACGCCGTCCATCTGCCGGGCGTCTACGTAGACCGCGTGGTCGCCGCCGACCCGGCCGACAAGCGCATCGAGCGCCGCACCGTCCGCCCCGCGTCCTGACCCGTCCTCCACCTCCACTCGCCAGCCGGGAGAACCCGCCATGCCGCTCGACCGCGACCAGCTCGCCGCCCGCGCCGCCCGCGAACTGCGCGACGGACAGTACGTCAACCTGGGCATCGGCCTGCCCACCCTGATCCCCAACCACATCCCGCCGGGCGTGCACGTCGTGCTGCACTCCGAGAACGGCATCCTCGGCGTCGGCCCCTACCCGCAGGAGGGCACCGAGCACCCCGACCTGATCAACGCCGGCAAGGAGACCGTCACCACGGCCGCCGGCGCCGCGTACTTCGACTCGGCGTTCTCCTTCGGCATGATCCGGGCCGGCCGGATCGACGTCTCGGTGCTCGGCGGGATGCAGGTCTCCGCCCACGGCGACCTGGCCAACTGGATGATCCCCGGCAAGATGGTCAAGGGCATGGGCGGTGCGATGGACCTCGTGCACGGAGCCCGCCGTCTGATCGTCGTGATGGAGCACACCGCCCGCGACGGCTCGCCCAAGATCGTCCGGGAGCTCACCCTGCCCGCCACCGGACGCCGCGTGGTCGACCGCATCGTCACCGACCTCGCCGTCATCGACGTCACCCCGGAGGGCCTGCGGCTGGTGGAGACGGCCCCCGGCACCACCCTGGACGAGGTCCGGGCCGCGACCGGCGCCGACCTCGACGTCTCCTCCCTCACCGTCGGGCACATGTAGCCGGGCCGGTCCTGCCGAGGCCCGGGCCGGCCGGCCGGTCAGCCGATCCGACGGTCGCGGCCCGCGATCAGGCCGGCCGCGAGCTGCAGCAGCATGAGCAGCGTCATCAGGACCAGCGGCGGCCGCCAGCTCCCGCTGTGCTGGTAGAGCACTCCGACCAGCACCGGGCCGGGGATCGACAGCAGGTAGCCGGCGCTCTGCGTGAAGGCCGACAACCGGATCACCGTCGCGCTGTCCCGGCCGCGCAGCCCGATCATCGTCAGCGCCAGCGGGAAGGAGCAGTTGGCGACGCCGAGCAGCGCGGCCCACAGCCAGGGCGCGGCGGTCGGTGCGGCCCAGAGCCCGGCGTACCCGGCGAGTGCGAAGACTCCCAGGGCCACCGCGATCCCGCTCTGGCTGCGCAGCCTCCCGGCGACGGCGGACAGCGCGAAGGACAGCGGAATGCCCAGCACCGAGGTGAGGGCGAACAGCAGACCGGCCGCCTCGGCGGAGAGCCCGGCATCGCGGAAGATCTGCGGCAGCCACCCGATGACGACGTACGCCGCGGTCGCCTGCAGTCCGAAGTAGCCGGCCAGCGCCCAGGCGGTCGGGCTGCGGGTGAGGGACGGGACGGGGCCGGTCGGTTGCGGCCCGGCACCGGTGGCCGGCGTCGGGGCAGCGTGGTCCCGGCCGTGGTCCCGGCTGTGGCCTCGGGTTCTGGCCAGGCCTCGGGCTCGCGTTCGGGATCGGCCTCGGGTTCGGGCTCGGGTTCGGGCGAGTGCGAGCCACGGCGGTACGGCGAGGGCGGCGAGGCCGGCCCAGGACAGCAGGCCGGTGCGCCAGTCGCCGCCGAAGGCCCCGGCCACCGGGACGGTGAGGGCGGCGGCGGCCGAAGCGCCCAGGTTGAGCGCCATGGCGTAGAGGCCGGTCATCAGGCCGACCCGGTCCGGGAAGCGCTCCTTGACCACGACCGGCAGCAGCACGTTGGCCACCGCGATTCCGGCCAGCGCCAGCGCCGTCGACCCGACGAACCGGGTGGTGCCCGCCGCGAAGGGGCGCAGGGCCAGACCGGCCGCGGTCGCCGCCATGCCCGTGGCGATCACCACGTCGGGCCCGAACCGGCGGGCCGGCCGCGGGGCGAGGAAGCCGACCAGGGCGAAACAGGCCGCCGGTACGGCGGTGAGGATCCCGGCGGCGGCCGCACTCAGGCCGAGGCCTGCCCGGACTTCCTCGAGCACCGGGCCGAGGCTGGTGACCGCAGGCCGGAGGTTGACCGCGGCCAGCAGCAGGGCGACGACGACCGCGCCGCGCGGCCCGAGGGCGGCGCGGCCGGTGCGCCGTCGCGTCGCCACGGGGTGCGGCTCCAGCACTTCCTCGTTCGACATGTCGGCGCCTCGGTTCGGAGCGGGCGAACTACCTTCCATGGAAGCTACTGTATCTTCCGTGGAAGGTATAGTCGCTGCCATGGAGCAGCAACACCCTCTGGACCAGGTGGCCCGTGTCCAGGCCGAGTGGCGGCGGGAACGACCCGATCTCGACGTCGGCCCGCAGGCCGTCATCGGGCGGCTGCACCGCGTCGCCCGCGCCCTCACCCAGGAACTCTGCGTCGTCTACGCCCGCTACGGTCTGAGCGAGGGCGAATTCGACGTCCTGGCGGCGCTGCGCCGCGCGGGCGCCCCCTTCGAACGGGCGCCGGGCCTGCTGGCCGCCCACACCATGGTGACGACCGGGGCCATGACCAAGCGGATCGACCGCCTGCAACGGGCGGGGCTGGTCACCCGCCGGAACAGCGAGGCGGACGGCCGGGGCCGGGTCGTCGCCCTCACCGACGCCGGACGCGAACTCATCGACCAGGCCTTCACCGAGCACATCCACAACGAGCACCGCCTCCTGGCGGAACTCACCCCGGAGGAGGCGGCCGGCCTCGAAACACTCCTGACCGGCTGGCTGGCCCGGATCGAACCCGCCCGCCGGACACCCGGCCCCCACTGACCGGCCCCCACCGACCGTCCCCCGGTGACCGGACCCGCCGGTCGCCGGATGCATGCCGCCCGCCCGCCCCGGGTAGCCGCCCGCTCACCGCACCGGGGCACCGGGCCCGGGCCGCCGGGACCGTGTCGCTGGGCGGCGGCGGCGCCGACGACGGCGACGATGGCCCTGCCCCGGGCTGCGCGGCCGGGGCGTGACGACGGGAGCAGGCAGTGGCAGTGGCAGGAGCGGGGCAAGCGGGGCAGGGGGACGGGGTCGACACCGCGGCCGGGCACACGGAGGCGCACGGCGGACCGCTCGGCCCCCGCCTCAACTGGCTGCGGGCCGCCGTCCTCGGCGCGAACGACGGGGTCGTCTCCACCGCGGGCCTCGTGATGGGCGTGGCCGGCGCCACCACCTCGCAGGCGGCCCTGCTGACCGCCGGCCTGGCAGGCCTGCTGGCCGGCTCGCTGTCGATGGCGGTCGGCGAGTACGTCTCGGTCAGCAGCCAGCGGGACTCCGAACGCGCCGCACTGCGCCAGGAGCAGCGCGAGCTGGCCGAGGCCCCGGAGGCGGAACTCGACGAGCTGACGGGCCTCTACGAGGAGAAGGGGCTGCCGCCGGAGCTGGCCCGCGAGGTCGCCGAGGCACTGACCGCGCGGGACCCGCTCGCCGCGCACGCGGACGCGGAGCTGAAGATCGACCCCGACGAACTGACCAGCGCGTGGCAGGCCGCCGGGGCGAGCTTCGTGTCGTTCACCGTCGGCGCGCTGTTCCCGCTGCTGGCGGTGCTGCTGCTCCCCGCGTCGGCCCGCGCGCCGGGGACGGCGTTCACCGTCCTGTGCGTGCTGCTGTTCACCGGCCTGATGAGCGCCCGCCTCGGCGGTGCCCCGCGGGGGCGGGCCGTTGTGCGCAACGTCCTCGGCGGCGGGCTGGCCATGGCGGTCACCTACGCGGTGGGTACCGTCCTGGGCGCGGCCGGCGTCTGAGCGGTGCGCCGCAGGAGGGCTCCGAGAGCCAGGCTGCCGGGGCCGGTGACGGCGATCGCGAGGAAGATCCAGCAGAACAGCACGGGCAGTTCACCGCCGTTCTGGATCGGCCAGAGCGCCCGTTCCTGGTGCACGGTGAAGTACGCGTAGGCCATCGACCCGGAGCAGAGCAGGGCGGCGGGCCGGGTGCCGATCCCGACCAGCACCAGACCGCCGCCGACCAGCTGGATCAGCGCGGCCCACCACCCGGGCCACTGCCCGGTGGGGATGGCGGCCCCGTGCGCGGCGCCCAGGATGCCGAAGAGGGTCTTCGCGCCGTGGCAGACGAACAGCAGTGCGGTGACGATCCGGAACAGGCCCAGCGTGTGCGGCCTGGCGAGTTCGGCCACACCGTGCAGATCGGGGGTGCGCGGAACGGAGGTCATGCGGGGCTCCTCGGTTGGCGGCGGGCGCGACGCAGTCGTACGGCGCGATGACGGCGGTACGGGATCGTGCGGGCGCGGCGCCGGCCCCACTCCGGCACTGCTGGGACGGTCGGCGGGCGCGGCGGCTCCCGTCGGCCGATGACGTGGCGGTGTCAATTCTGGCGCATCGTCAGACCTCGCGTCATCCCCCGGGGCCGCCGCAATTACGTACCGGAGCGGGGTAGGGGTCCCGTTCGCGGCGAGGGCCCTTGGTCTCTTCCGGGCGGGACAGGTGGCAGGAACCCTTGAAGTCGTAGGTACGACACCGCAGTGAAAGGTTGCCCCTCGTGCGAGGAACCGTCCGTCCCACCTCGCTGAGGGAGGTCCTCCTCTGCTTCGCCGCCCTCACCGTCGTGGTGATCGCCGGCGGATCGGCGGCCCAGTACGTCCTGTACGCACAGGAGGACCGGGCCGCCGTCGCGGCCAGGCACCTGGCCGACCCGGCGGACGACGCGGTGGGGACGCTGGCGGTCGCCGGCAGCCGGATGGCCTCGGCGCAGGCGTACTACCTGACCACCCGCGAAGCCCGCTTCCTCGACTCCTGGCACAGTGCCCGGGCCGAGGGCGACCGCCAGCTCACCCGGCTGGCCGACCGGCTGACCGGGCTCCCCGCGCTCAGGGACCGGATGGCCGGGGTGGAGAGCACCTACCACGAGTGGACTTCGCAGGCCGAGCGTGCGCAGGCCGAGCGTGCGCGGGGCGAGGACCCGGGGGCGGCGGTGGCCGCCACCTTGCGCTCCGAGGCCCTGACCGGACGGCTCCAGGCCGGTACCCACGAACTCGCCCGCGCGCTGGACCAGCACCGGGAGGCCGTCTACGCAGCCTCCGACGAGGCGGGGCGCAAGGCGGCGCTGGCCGCCTGGGCCTCCTGGGGCGCACTGGTCCTCCTGCTCGTCCTGGGCACGGTGGCCTGCCGGAGCCGGATCGCACCGTCCCTGGACCGCGTCACCGAACAGCTCGGCCGGCTCGCCGCCGGCGACCTCGACGGCCGCCGCACCCGCCGCTGCCCGCCCGGCCTGGGCCGGCTCTCGCTCAACGTCGAGGACGTCCGGATCCTCCTCAAGGAACAGCGCTGGTGGGCCCGGCGCGACCGTGAGGCCCTCGAACAGCAGGGCGAGGCCGTCATCGGCCTGCGCCGCCTGCTGGTGGCCACCGGCACCTGCGCGCGCGGCACCGCCGTGCACGGCGACCTGATCGCGGCCGAAGGCCTGCTGGCCGGCGACTTCTACGACACCCTCGCCATGCCCGACGGCAGCACCGCGCTCCTGCTCGGCGACGTCGCCGGCCACGGCGTCACCCCCGGGCTGCTCGCCGCCCGGATCAAGTGCGCGATGCTCTCCACCCTGCGGCTGGGCGGCACCGCCGCCGAGGCCGTGCACTGCGCGTGGGCGGCCCTCGCCCACGAGGAGGAGCGGTTCGCCACCCTCACGGTCGCCGTCCTGGACCCGGCCGCCGGATCGCTCTCCTGGGTGAACGCGGGCCACGAACCGCCACTCCTGCGCCGCGCCGACGGCACGGTCGAGGAGCTCGCCGTCACCGGCCCGCTGGTCAGCTCCCTGATCGAGGACCCGCGCACGGCCTGGGAGACCCACCGCACCCGGATCGGCGTCGGTGACCTGCTGGTCCTGCACACCGACGGGCTGAGCGAGGCCCGTGGCCGGCAGGGCGCCCAACTCGGCGGCGACGCCGTCCGCACCGTCCTGCGCGACCTGCCCGCGCCGACCCCGAAGGGCGCCGTCCGCGCCCTGTACGTGGCCGCCGAACAGCACGGGACGGACTGGGCCCGGGACGACATCACCATCCTCGCGGCGGCCCTCGACGGCCGGGTCGACGGCCCCACGGCGGCCCCGGCCTAGCCGTCCCGCAGGAGGCGCCTGGCGGCGGGCGGGCAGACGTACAGCAGGGGCAGCAGGGCCCGGGCGGCGCCGACCGGGACGACGTCCCGGCCGCGCTCGATCCCGCGCACGACGGCCAGGGCCGCCGCTCCGGCGGAGATCTTGCGGGCAGGGCCCTCCCGGCCGGCCGTCATGGGGGTGTCCACCAGCGGGAGCACCACCTCCTGGACACGTACCGACGGCGTTCCGGACCGGGCCTGGTAGCGCAGTGACTGCAGCAGGACGTGCACGCCCGCCTTCGTCGCGCAGTAGACCGGGGCACTGCGCTTGGGCGCGTACGCCAGGCCGGAGGTGACCGCGACGAACGCGGCCGGCCCCGGCGCGGCGGCCAGTGACGGCCAGGCGGCCGCCGCCAGTTCGACCACCGAGCGCAGGTTCACCGAGATCTCCCGCTCGGCGCGGGTCAGGAGGTCGTGGTCCGGGCCGCCGGTGAGATCCAGCAGGTGCTGGACCCCCGCGTTCGCCACCACGACGTCCAGGCCGCCGAGCCGTTCGGCGGCGAACCGGACCACCCGGACCGCCTCGCCGGGCACCGACAGGTCGGCGGCGAGGCGGTGGGCCTCCGCTCCCGCGGACGCCGTGCCCGCACCGCGTCCGCAGGTCACGACCTCGGCGCCGCGCTCCGCCAGGGCCGACACCAGGGCCCGGCCCACCCCGCTCGTCCCGCCGGTGACCAGGACGCGTTTCCCGTTCATGTTCAGTCGCATGCGGCCCACCATGGCGCCGGCCGGGCGCCGCCACTTGTACGATCGCGCCATGGCGAGGACGGGGACGGACATGGCGCGCACCGTCCACCCGGCCCTGGCCGGCGCGGTGCTGCGGGAGCTGGCGGAGCGGCCCGGAGCCGGGCGGGCCGCGGCCGAGGCCGCGCGGCTGCTGGCCGCCGGTGAGCCCGTGCCCGAGCGGCTGCACCGCGAGCTGCTCGGCGAGCTGTACGCACTCGGGGCCCCGGCGGTGGCCGCCGCCGCCCGCCGGCTGGTCGACCGGCCGGCCGATCCGACCCTCTCGGGCCTGTTGGCGAGCACCGGCCTGGCGGAGCTGGTGGCCGGGTCACAGCTGATCGGACTCTGGTTCCACGTCGGCCACACCACCCGCGTCCGGTACCGCCGGAACGTCATGACGGTGCGTCATGTTCCTTACCTGGGGGCGGTTCCGGTGCTGGCGGAGACGCTCTTCGTGTGCTTTCTCTACCAGGCCGGAGCGGCACTGGTGACGGGCCGCACCCCGGAGCTCTCGCTGCTGGCGGAGGGCGGCGCGGTGCTGCCGCCGTCCGCCGCCTGGCGGCGCCCGCCCCCGCGCGTGCTGGGCTGGCGGCTGGAGTGGCGCCCCGGCGAGATCCCGCCGCAGGGGCCGGCCGGGCAACCGGTCACGGCCGTCCGCCGACTGCTCGCGCCGGAGCCGGCCCGGGCCTGGCGGGTCGCCTCCGTGGCAGCGGACCTGGGCGTCGCGCCGCGCTCCCTGCAACGCGCCCTGGCCCGGGCCGGCACCACCTTCCAGGCGGAGCTGCTCACGGTGCGGCTCGACGTCGCCGCGCAGCTGATCAGGCGGACCGGCCTGCCACTGGCCGAGATCGCCGCCACGGCGGGCTTCACCGACCACCCGCACCTCACGCGCCGTTTCCGGGAGCGGTACGGCTGCACGCCGAGCGCGTACCGTACCGCCCCCGGTGATTGACCGCGGCCGGTGGCTACAGCGCCGGGAGGGCGGCCGCCAGGTCGTCCAGGCCGAGTGAGCCCTGCGAGAGCGCCTTCATGTGCCAGGCCTTCAGGTCGAAGCCGGCGCCGTGCCGCAGCCGCGCCGCCTCGCGGCCCCGGAGCCAGACGCGCTCGCCCAGCTTGTAGCCGATCGCCTGGCCCGGCCAGCCGAGGTAGCGGTCGATCTCGCTGGCCCGGGCGACGGGCGGGTTGCCGTTGAAGGCGGCCATGAACTCCGTTGCCAGCGCCGGGGTCCACACCTCGCCGGGGTGGAAGCCGGAGTCGGCGGGGACGGTCAGGCGCAGGTGCATGCCGATGTCGATGATCACCCGGATGGTGCGCAGCATCTGCTCGTCCAGGAAGCCCAGCCGGTGCGCCGGTTCGGCGAAGAAGCCGAGGTCGTCCATGAAGCGTTCGGCGTACAGCGCCCAGCCCTCCAGGTTGGCGCTGACCTTGCCCAGGGTGACCTGGTAGCGGCTGAGCCGGTCGGCCACCGCGACCCACTGGGCGAGTTGCAGGTGGTGGCCGGGGACGCCCTCGTGGTACCAGGTGCTGACGAGCTGCCAGGTGGGGAAGGAATCCCGGCCGAGGGTGGGCAGGTAGGTGCGGCCCGGACGGCTGAAGTCCAGGCTGGGCGCGGAGTAGTAGGCCGCCGCCGAGCTGCCCGGGGGCGCGATGTGGGACTCCACCCGGCGGACGGGCCCCGAGATGTCGAAGTGGGTGCCGTCGAGGGCCTCGATCGCGCCGTCCATGAGCTGCTGGAGCCAGTCGCGGACCGCCTCCTCGCCCTTGACCGCGTGCCCGTGCTCCTCCAGGTGCTGCATCGCCTGCACGGGCGTGCTGCCGGGCAGCACGCGGGCCGCCTCGACCCGCATCTCGGCGTGCAGCCGGTGGAACTCGCTCCACGCCCAGGCGTAGGCCTCGTCCACGTCGAGGTCGGCGCCCGCGCAGAAGCGGACGGAGCGCAGGTAGCGCTCGCGGCCGACCGCGTCCGGGGTGTCCGCGGCGGCGGGCGCGTAGGTGTCGCGCAGCCAGTCGCGGAATCCGGCGACGGCCTCGGTGGCCCGCAGCGCGGCGGCGTCCAGTTCGGGGCGCAGCCGCTCGGGGCCGTCGGCGGCGAAGTCGGCGAACCAGCCCGCGCCGCCGCCGGTCTCGCCCGTCCAGGCGGTCAGCTGGTCGATGACGGCGGCGGCCTGCCGCGGTGCGCAGAGCAGCCCTCGGGAGATTCCCTCGGCGAGGGTGGCCCGGTAACCGCCGAGGGCGCCGGGGACGTTGCGCAGCCGGGCCGCCACCGCCGCCCAGTCCTCGTCGGTGTCGGTGGCCCGCAGGGTGAAGATCTCCCGCACCTGGTGGATCGGCGCGGCGACGTTGCGCAGTTGGCGCAGGTCGTCCCCCGCTTCGTGCACGGCGAGTGCGGCGGTGAGGCGCTCGCGCAGCAGCCGGGCGCAGGCCTGTTCGGCGGGGTCGGCGGCGTCCGGGTGCCCGACGGCGGCGTCGAGTTCGGCGAGGGCGCGGCGGTTGAGGTCGGCGGTGGTCCCGATGCCGTCCGGTGAGAGGTCGGGTTGCCGCCGGTCGTCCGGGTTGAGGCCGAGCCAGCCCGCGATCAGCGGGTCGTGGCGGGCGATCCGGTCCACGTGGGAGTCGGCGGCCTGGCGGGGGGTGATCGTTTCGTCTGCCATCCGGTCATCCTGGCGTACGGCGACTGAACGCGGGCAGCCGTTTTCGGCCGGATCGGCGCGCCCCGGCCCCACCGGCCGCGCCGCCCGACCTGCCCCGCCGGCGTTGTCGCCCCCTCGGTCCGGTGTGTCCGACCAGCGGGTTAGTCTCGGCGGCATGCCTGCCGACCACGGTCACGACCGGAACCACGAGCACGTCTGCGCCTGCTGCGGCGACCAGCAGGACGGCCCGCCGCTGTCCTACGGGGCACCCGCCCCGGAGGGCTGGAAGCCCCGCTACGCCCGGCGCCGGGACAGCGAGCTCACCGCCGACGTGTGCATGGTGAAGGGCCGGCACTTCTACGTCCACGGCCTGGTCGAGATACCGGTCCTGGACACCGGGGACGTGTTCTCCTGGGGTGTCTGGGTCTCCCTCAGCGAGCCGAACTTCGCCCGCACCCACGACCTCTGGGAGGACCCGGCGCGGGAGCAGGAACCGCCGTACTTCGGCTGGTTCTCCACCGACCTGCCGGTGTACCCGGTGCCGACCCTCGGGCTGAAGACGCACGTCCTCACCCGGGCCGTCGGTCGGCGCCCGCTGATCGAGCTCGAACCCACCGACCACCCGCTCGCGGTCGAGCAGCGCGAGGGCATCACCACGCGCCGGGTGCACGATCTCGCCCGGCTGCTGCTGCCGGCCTGAGGCTGCCACCGGCGGGCGGGCAGACGGGCCTTCGCCGGCGGCCCAGGGGCGGTCCGCCGCCCCTGCTCAGGCGAACGACTCGGGGACGGACCGGAGGTAGACCTTCGAACCGCGCGCGGGATCGAGGCCGGCGGCCCAGCCCTGCGGGGCCCGGGCGGTCGGCACCTGCACGAAGCCGAAGTGGGTGAAGAGCCGGCCGTTGCCGGTGGTGGCGGCGCAGATCGTCCGCAGGCCCTGCCGGGCCGCGGTGGCGAGCAGGGCCTGGAGCAGCTGGGAGCCGAGCCCGGTGCCCTGGCGGCCCGGCCGTACGCAGAAGTTGTACAGCGCTCCGGCGGCGGGGTGGCCCGCCTCGGGCGCCAGCGGCCGCAGGGCGATGCAGCCGTCCGGTCCGTCCGGTCCGGAGGCCAGCAGGAACTGTCCGGCGGCGGCGCGGTAGTCGGCGGGTGTGCGGGTGCGCAGTTCGCCGGTGCGCATGAACGGGTGCGACAGCGCGTGCAGGGCGGCGGCGTCCGCGCCGGTGGCGGGCCGGACGGCGGTCGCGCCGAAGGTGGCCGGGTTGGTCAGGGCGGTCGGTGTCACGGGGTCACGGTCCGGTGCTTGGGGGCCATGGGTACCACGAGGGGGGTGCCGGTCTGCGGGTCGGCGATGATCTGGCAGGGCAGGTCGAAGACCTCTTCGACGAGTCCGGCGGTGATGATGTCGGCCGGTGCGCCCTGGGCGACGACCGCGCCGTCGCGCATGGCGATCAGGTGGGTGGCGTAGCGGGCGGCCTGGTTGAGGTCGTGCAGCACGGCGATCAGGGTGCGGCCCTGCTCCTGGTGCAGGCGGGCGCAGAGGTCGAGTACCTCGACCTGGTGGGCGATGTCGAGGAAGGTGGTGGGTTCGTCGAGCAGCAGCAGCGGGGTCTGCTGGGCGATGGCCATCGCGAGCCAGACCCGCTGGCGCTGGCCGCCGGAGAGTTCGTCGACGTAGCGGTCGGCGAGCGCGTCGACGTTGGTGGCGGCCATGGACTGCGCGACGACGCGTTCGTCCTCGCGGGACCACTGCCGCAGCAGGCCCTGGTGCGGGTAGCGGCCGCGGGCGACGAGGTCGGCGACGGTGATGCCGTCGGGCGCGGTGGAGCTCTGCGGGAGCAGGCCGAGACGGCGGGCGAGGTCCTTGGCGGGGAGCGCGCTGATCTGTTCGCCGTCGAGCAGGACCCGGCCGGTGCTGGGCCTGAGGAGTCGGGCGAAGGCTCGCAGCAGGGTGGACTTGCCGCAGGCGTTGGGCCCGACGATGACGGTGAAGGACCGGTCGGGGATGCTCACGGAGAGGTCGGTGGTGATGGCCCGGTCGCCGTAGCGCAGGCTCACCTGCTCGGCGGCCAGCCGGCCGGTGCCGGTCGGGATGCTCACCTGCCCTCCAGCAGCTGGTCCGTGCCGACCACGACCGCGCACTTGCCGGCGGCCCACTCCAGCGCCTCCAGGTGCCGCTGCTCCGAGAAGTCGGCGACCGCGTCGCCGACCACGAAGGCCTGGACGTCCCGGCTCCAGGCGTCGCAGGCCGTCATCATGACGCCGATGTGCGCGTAGACGCCGACCAGCACCAGCTGGTCCCGGCCCGCTGCCGCGAGTTGCTCCGCCAGGTCGGTGCGCACGAACGCGCTGTACTTCCACTTCGTCAGCATGACGTCCCCGTCCACGGGGGCGACCACCGCGGGGACGGCCTGGGCGCGCTCGTCGTCCGGCAGGCCGGGGCCCCAGAAGTCCTGCTGCAGGCCGCGCTCCTCGGGGCTCTGGCCGCCGCGCTGGTGCGAGTAGACGACCGGTACGCCGGCCGGGCGGGCCCAGGCCAGCAGCCGGGCGGTGTTGGCCAGGGCGGGTGCCAGCGGCGGGGCGTCGGGGGTGAACGCGTCCAGGAAGTAGTTCTGCAGGTCGTGGACGAGCAGCACGGCGCGGGCCGGGTCGACCTGCCAGGGCACCCGCGGTGCGGGGAAGCTCTCCGGGCCGGGCAGCGGGTACGGGGTGATGCGGGGCAGTGCCATGGTGGTGTGAGGTCCTTCGTGCGGCCCTGGTGCGGACTGCTAGCTGGCGGTGGAGCGGAGGTCCTTCTTGCTGACCTTGCCGATTCCGGTCTGGGGGAAGGCGGAGACGAACTCGACCCGGTCGGGCACCTTGTAGTCGGCGAGCCCCGCGGCGCGGACGAACGCCTTGAGCTCGACGGGGCGCGGGCGTTCGGCGCCCGGCCGCAGGATGACGTAGGCGCAGGTGCGCTCGCCCAGGTACGGGTCGGGGGTGGCGACGACGGCGACGTCGTGCACGGCGGCGTGCGCCAGCAGGACGTTCTCGACTTCCTCCGCGGCCACCTTCTCGCCGCCCCGGTTGATCTGGTCCTTGGCCCGGCCCTCGACCACCAGGTGGCCGGTCGCGGTGCGGCTCACGATGTCCCCGGTGCGGTAGAAGCCGTCCGGGGTGAAGGACCGCCGGTTGTGCTCCGGCGCGTTCCAGTACCCGCGGATGGTGTACGGGCCCCGGGTGAGCAGGTGGCCGGTCGCGCCGTCGGGCAGCTGGTTGTCCTCGTCGTCGACGACCAGGATCTCGTCGTCGGGGGAGATCGGCCGGCCCTGGGTGGTGAGCACGGTCTCCTCGGGGTCGTCCGGCCGGGTGTAGTTGACCAGGCCCTCGGCCATGCCGAACACCTGCTGGAGCCGGCAGCCCAGGGCGGGCCCGAGCCGCCGGGCGGCCTCCGCGCTGAGCTTGGCGCCGCCGACCTGGAGCAATTCCAGGCTGGACAGGTCGTGTCCGGTGTTCGGTGCGGCGTCCGCCCAGGTCAGGGCGAGCGGTGGCACGAGACCGGTGAGGGTGACCCGCTCGCGGGCGATCAGCCGGAACGCCGTCCCGGGGCTCGGGTCCGGGGCGAGCACGACCCGGCCGCCCGCGTGGAGGGCGCCCAGGGTCCCGGGCGAGCTGAGCGGGAAGTTGTGGGCGGCGGGCAGCGCGCACAGGTAGACCGACGCGGGGGAGAGCTCGCAGATCCGCGCCGACTCCCGGACGCTGTACAGGTAGTCGTCGTGGGCGCGCGGGATCAGCTTCGGCAGCCCGGTGCTGCCGCCGGACAGCTGGAGGAAGGCCAGATCGGCGGCGGTGGGCGGGTCGGCCACCGGGGCCGGGGCGGCGGCCCGCAGCTCGTCCAGCGGGGTGAACGGCCCGGGCTCGCCGACGACCACGACCTCGCCGAGGCCGGGCACCGCCGCCAGCACCTCGGCGGCCAGCGCGCGGTGGTCGAAGCCGCCGTGCCGGTCCGGGACGAACAGGGCGCGGGCGCCGGTGAACTCGCAGAAGTACGAGAGTTCGGCGCGCCGGTGCGCCGGCAGCGCCATCACGGGGACGACGCCGGCTCGCAGCAGGCCGAAGAAGACCTCGAAGAACTCGGCGATGTTGGGGAGTTGGAGCACCACCCGGTCGCCCCGGCGCAGCCCCCGGGCGAGCAGCCCGGCGGCCAGCCGGTCGGCCCGGTCGTCCAGTTCGGCGTAGCTCCAGTGCCGGTCACCGTCGGTGATCGCGATCCGCCCGGGGTGCGCGGCGGCGTGCTCGCGGATCATCCGGTCCAGCGTGTGGCCCGTCCAGTAGCCGGCCTCGCGGTAGCGGGCCGCGAACTCGGCCGGCCAGGCGTCCAGTTGACTGGTCACGTTGCTCGTCGTCCTGCTCGTCACCTGGTGCTCCCGAGGCCGACAGCGTCCAGGAAGGTGCCGAACTTCGCCGAGGTCTCGGCGAGTTCCGCCTCCGGGTCGGAGGCGGCCACCACGCCGGCCCCCGCGAACAGCCGCAGCCGGTCGCCCTGGGCCTCGGCACACCGCAGGGTCACCACCCACTCGCCGTCGCCCCGGCTGTCCTCCCAGCCGACCACGCCGGTGTACAGGCCCCGGTCGAACGGTTCGAGCGTGCCTATGAGTTCGCGGGCCCGGTCGGTCGGCGTGCCGCACACGGCGGGAGTGGGGTGCAGGGCCATGGCCAGGTCCAGCGCGGTCGTCCCGGGGTCGGCCAGGACGCCGGTGACGGTGGTCGACAGGTGCCACATGGCTGCGGTGCGCACCAGCACAGGGTACTCGGGCACGGTGAGCTCGCGGCAGAGCGGTTCCAGTGCCCGCCGGACGGCCTCCACCACGACGGCGTGCTCGTGCAGGTCCTTGGGCGACTCCAGCAGGGCGGCCGCCCGGCGGGCGTCCTCGGCGGGGTCGGCGCTGCGCGCCGCCGAGCCGGCCAGCGGGTTGGAGACCACGGCGGAGCCGCGCCGGGAGACCAGGAGTTCCGGGCTGGCGCCGATCAGGGTGGCGCCGCCGTCGCCGTCCGGGTCGCCGGGGACGGCGAAGGTGTAGCCGTGCGGGTCGCGGTGGATCAGCCGGCGCAGCATGGTGGGCAGGTCCGCTCCGCCCGGGGCGGTCAGCTCCAGGGTGCGGGCCAGCACGACCTTGCGCAGTCCGTCCTCCGCGGCCATCGCGCGCACGGCCGCGGCCACCGCCTCGCGGTAGTCCTCCGGAGCGGGCACGGGCCGCTGGTGCCAGGAGGGGCCGGACGGCGCGGGGACGTCGAGCGTGAGCAGCGGGTCGTCGCCGACCGGAGCGCCCCAGCGGGCGGCGGCCGGGACGACGAGCCGGGCCGGGCGGTCGGCCGAGAACGGTATGGCGCCCACCACGAGCGGGTTCTCCACCCCCGCGGCGCGGGCCTCGCGCAGCGCCCCCGGGACGTCGCCCGGATCGGGTACCGCGCGCAGCGCCCCCTCGGTCAGCAGCGTGCCGCGCGGGCCGGCGAAGAACGCGCTGGTGGGCCCCGGGCGGTAGGCGCCGAGCAGGGTGCTGCCCTGCGGCCGGGCCGGGGTGGCCTCGTGGGCCTGGGTGGCCGTGGACATGTGTGCTCCGTTCTCCCGGCGCGACGGCACGGGGACGCTGGCGACCGGGGGCGGGCAGGGCTCCGGGCCGCGGGGACGCTGACGGGCGGTCAGGCGCGGAGGGTCGCGCCGCCGTCGACGTACAGGTCGTGCATGGTGATGTGGCGGGCCCGGTCGCTCGCCAGGAAGGCCACGGCTTCGGCGATGTCCTCGGGAGCCGCGATCCGGCCGAGCGGGATGCCGACCCGGTAGGAGGAGGGGTCGCCGTCGATGACGCGCTGTTCGGCGCCCGGGTCGGCCCAGAGGCCGCGCTGCATGTCGGTGTCGGTGGAACCGGGGGAGACCAGGTTGCACCGCACACCGTCGCGGGCCAGCTCCAGCCCCAGACAGCGGGTGAACATGGTGGTGGCGGCCTTGGAGGCGGCGTAGGCGCCCATGGTGGTCCGGGGCACGCCGGCGGCGTTCGAGCCCACGGTCACGATGCTGCCGGTGCGGCGCGCGGCCATCCGGCGGCCGACGGCCCGGCTGGTGTGGAAGACGCCGGTGGTGTTGACGGCGAAGGTGTCCGCCCAGTCGCTGTCGCTGGTCTCCAGGATCGGTGAGATCCGCAGGATCCCGGCGACGTTGACCAGGATCCCGATCGGGCCGCTCTCCTGCTCGACCTCGGCGACCAGTGACTCGACGGCGGCGGCGTCCGTGACGTCCAGCGCCACCGTGGCCGGGCCGCCCGGCTCGCGGTCGGTGGCGACCACGAGCGCGCCGCGCTCGGCGAGCAGGCGGGCCACGGCCGCGCCTATGCCCCGGGCCGCGCCGGTCACCAGGGCGATCCGGTCCCGGAATTCGAGGTCGGTGTCGGTCATCCCTCACACCGCCGGCGAGGTGGCCGGGCTTGCGGTGGCACGGACGGCCTGACGGCGCGCAGGAGACAGCATCGGGATCCTTCGGAGGTCGGTGGCTGAGGGCGTCGCAGTGCGCCCGTTCGGGCCCGGTTCGCCGTAGTTAGGTTAGCCTAACCGTATCGCGCTCGGGTGCGCCGGTCCACGCCGTGTCAGCCCGCGGCCGGAATCCGTGCCGCGGCCCGCCCGCCGCCGTCCGCCGCCACCCGCCGGCCGGGGGTGCCCGTCCGGCCTTCCGTCCTGGAGGCGCCGTCACGCCGAGGCGGCGGCCGGGCTCCGGTGTGCACGAACAGTCGGAAATGCCTGATCGGCATCGGGAATCCCGAAACGGGTTCTTTCATCGGCCTGCCGTCCGGCCCGTCTTGGTAATCTACGCGGAAGTCGTCGAGGCAGACGCCCGAACACATATGACGGCAGGTCGGAAAATCTCCGGGTCGTCAGAATCGCCGTCGAATTCCGCAGTCCAGCAAATGCGTTTGATCCCCCTTCATGAGCTTTGTGTGCGATCAGCCATGTCTCCGTCCGAAGGTGGCCCCCTTGCTCTCAGTCGTTCTCAGATCCCGTGCCGCGGCGGTGGCCGGCAGTGTCCTGCTGGCAACCGTCGGCACCGTCGCCCTCGCTGCGCCCCCGGCCCGGGCCGCGGTGGGGCCCGCTCTCACCCAGTACGTCGACCCGTTCATCGGCACCGACGACAGCAACGCGCCGGACCCGGTCGGTGGTGGCGCGGGTGGCTCCACCTATCCGGGGGCGGTGGTGCCGTTCGGCGGGGTGCAGTTCGGCCCGGACACGCCCACGGCCTCGCCGTCGGGTTACCGCTACTCCGACACGTCGATCGAGGACTTCAGCCTCACGCACCTCGACGGAGCCGGCTGCCAGAACAACGAGGACCTGCCGCTGCTGCCGGTGACCGGCGCCCTCGGCGCCTCGCCCGGCACCAACTGGACGGACTACGCCTCGGACTACGGCAAGGCCGACGAGTCCGCCGCGCCCGGCTACTACCGGAACCGGCTGAACCGGTACTCCACCGACGTGGAGCTGACGGCGACCACGCGCACCGGGATGGGCCGGCTGACGTACCCGTCCTCGACGGCCGCGCAGCTGCTGATCGGTACCGGGCGCAGCGCGACGGGCAGTCGCGCCGGTTCGGTGCGGATCAACGGCTCGGAGATCACCGGCAGCGTCACCGCAGGCGGCTTCTGCGGGTCCTCGAAGACGTACCAGATCTTCTTCGACATCCGCTTCGACCGTGCTCCGAGTGCCTTCGGCACCTGGTCGGGCGGCACGGTGAGGGCCGGTTCGGCGAGCACCTCCGGCACGGACACAGGCGCGTACGTCACCTTCGACACCACCGCCGCGCAGGCGGTGCAGTTCAAGGTGGGCCTGAGTTACGTGAGTGTCGCCAACGCGCAGGCGAACCTGACCGCCGAGAACGGTGGTTGGGACTTCGGCGCGGTGCGGTCGGCGGCGGACGCCTCCTGGAACAGAATCCTGGACCGGGCCCGGGTGACCGGCGGCTCCGCCACCGATCTGAAGAAGTTCTACACCGCGCTCTACCACGTCTTCCAGAGCCCCAACATCTCCAGCGACGTCAACGGTGACTACCGGGGCTTCGACGGCGCCGTCCACAATTCGCCGCGCCCGGTGTACCAGAACTACTCCGGCTGGGACATCTACCGTTCCTGGGCGGCGCTGATCGCGCTGATCGCCCCCGCCGAGGCGTCCGACATCGCCAACTCCATGGTGCTGGACGGCCAGCAGGGCGGTCTGCTGCCCAAGTGGTCGCAGCAGACCAACGAGGACTTCGTGATGACGGGTGACCCCGGGCCGATCATCGTCGGCAGCCTGTACGCGTTCGGGGCGCGGGGGTTCGACACCGCCGCCGCGCTGGCCCTGATGAAGAAGTCCTCCGAGGGCGGCACCGCCCAGGGCTCGCCGATCCGCGGCAACCAGGACGTCTACACCAGGCTGCACTACATCCCGGGCTCGCCGTCGGACTCCCTGGAGTACTCGGCCTCCGACTTCGCCGTCGCCCAGTTCGCCAAGGCCCTCGGCAACACCGCAGACCACGACACCTTCATGACCCGGGCGCAGTGGTGGCGCAACACCTACAGCCCCGAGTCGGGCTACACCCAGCCCCGCAACTCGGACGGCACCTGGAGCTGGCCGCTGGACCCGGCCTCCCGCAACGACTTCACCGAGGGCAACGCCGCCCAGTACACCTGGATGGTGCCCTACGACTTCGCCGGGCTGATCAACGCGATGGGCGGCCGGCAGACCGCCGTGCAGCGCCTGGACCACCACTTCACCCAGGTCAACGCCGGGCAGAGCCTGCCCTACTACTACATCGGCAACGAGCCGGAGCACGGCGTGCCGTGGGCCTACAACCACGCGCGCAACCCCGCCGGTGCGTCGGCGGCCGTGCGCAAGGTGATGGCGGAGTCGTTCACCACCGGCGCGGGCGGACTGCCCGGCAACGACGACCTGGGCGCCACCTCGGCGTGGTACGTCTGGGCGGCGCTGGGCCTCTACCCCTCCACGCCGGGCGCGGACACGCTGGCCGTGCACGGCCCGTCCTTCCCCTCCGTCCTGATCCAGCGCCCGGGCGGGAACATCACCGTCAACGCCACCGGCAGCGGCCCCTACGTCCAGGGGCTGAACGTCAACGGCACGGCCACCGGCCACAACTACCTGCGCTACCCCGACCTCGCCGCCGGCGGCACCCTCGACTTCTCCATGGGCACCGCACCCAGCACGAGTTGGGGCACCGGCGCGACGGACGTGCCGCCCTCCTTCCAGGACGGCGCGACGCCCGTACCCACCGCCCCGGAGCTCGGCACCAACCTCGCCGAGGGCGTACCCACCACCTCCTCGCTCCCCTGCGCGGCGGCTGAGGCGGGCGACAAGGCCGTGGACACCATCCTCGGGAACAACAGCAAGTGGTGCTCGAAGACGGCCGGCGCGGTGCTGCAGGCCGACCTGGGCTCGGCGCGGACCGTCGCCTCCGTCGTCATCGAGCACGCCGGACTCGGCGGCGAGAACACCGCCTGGAACACCGGCACCTTCCAGATCCAGACCAGCACCGACGGCACCGACTGGACCACGGCGGCCACCGTCACCGACTCCCGCGCCAGCCGCACCTACACCCCCTTCACTCCCCGCACCGCGCGCCACCTCCGCCTGCTGGTGTCGGCCCCCGTCAACACCGGCGCCGACACCGCCACCCGCATCTACGAACTGGAGGCCTACGCCACCGGCCCCGCCGCACCGGACACCCAGGCCGGTCCGATCACGGCGTAGTGCCCCGCCGGACACCGACGAACCGAGGCGGGCCGCCCCTGGGAGGGGGCGCCCCCCCCGGTGGGTGTGCGGCCCGGCCGGGGCGGTGAGTGGGCCCGGGCGGCGCCGCCGGGGGGTGGTGGGGAGGTCAACCGCGCCCACCGCGCTCAGGGGGGGGGC
>NZ_JBHUWW010000152.1:0-20121 GCF_042669755.1 Kitasatospora sp. NPDC057223
CGGCCTGGCCTGGTTCCGCTCGATGCAAAGAGGCAGCGGGGCGTCGCAGTGCACGGCGACCACACGGCGCCCGTGCTGGTGCGCCAGCTCCACCAACTGCGCCCTGTGGTGAGGGGCCAGCGAGGTGTTGTCGACGTAAGTAGTGGCTCCCCTGCGCAGCCGGGCCAGGAGGATCTGGTGCTGGAGGAGGACGGCCTCGGCAGTGGCCGTCTGATCGCCTGGCTTTCTCCGGGGCGCCGCGAGCCTGCGGTTCGAGTTCACGCAGCTCAGAGGCAGTCAGAGCGACCATAGCCCGTGCAACAGGTGTGGTGCACGAGCCCGCCCGGGATTTCACCCAGCAGGGTGTCGCGCCAGTCGCTCGGGAAGCGGGTTCCTAGCGGCGTGCAGCACCGCTGAAGGCTCTACTGGCCGCCGATAGCTACTGCTAGCATCCGGACTTTCAAGGGAAGTTGAGGTATTCGTGGCGAAGTCTCCCGGCGTCGGTATACACCCTGATCTACCCGATACCCTCGTTCACTTCACCGGCCGTCCCAGGGGGGCGTACGGGCCGCAACCTCCGGACTTTGCGGAGGGGACGGCCCAGGAGCGAATGGTGAGCATCCTCCTCGAAGGGAAGCTGAGAGGAGCACAGGTACCGGGCTCGGACCTTCCGGTCGTCTGCTTCAGCGAACCATCCGAGGAGGCCCGCAGGGTCATGCTTCGGACAGGAGTGAGCCAGCGAGGGCCGTACGAGCCATGGGGGCTAGTGTTCGACCGCGAGGCACTGCTTGAAATCGGTGTCCGCCCCGTGATGTACCTGTCCAACGCAGAGATGGACCTCACAAGCAGCCTCCCCGACAAGTCCCGGAACCGTAGGGTTCGTTACGAACCCGGCACTGCGGACTGGCTGCACGAGCGGGAATGGCGGCTCTGCTTCACCAAAGAGACGGCCCAGTCGGATGAGGCTCACCTCACCATCACCAAGGACCTGACCATCGGCGTGATCGTGGGTGAGCAGGGCTGGCATCCGCCTGCCCGTCACCATCGCCGGAACATCTCACTCCCCAAGCTGCCACTGGGTGTCTCTGCTTTCGGCTACGCGACACACACATGGTTCGCGGGCGCAGCGGATGGCCTGAAGCGCTGGTGGTGGAACGGACAAGACCTGGTCGAAGACGGCGTCTTCGAGATCGGCGAGCAGATGCAGATCGCGGCGGCATACGGAGAGGAGTACGCCGACAACTACAGGTCGGCGCCGAAGTCCTAGCTTCGCCAGGGATCTTGGTACGCATCGGCCTGTGATCGCTTGTGCTCACCCGCAAGGTCCCTCACTGGCCGGTTCAGCTGGCTCATGAGTTCGCGGATGGTCGTGCGGGCGGCGTTCAGCTCGTCGCCCTGATCCTGGAGCTTGAGCTCCAGGTCGACGACCTGCTGTTCGAGGGTGGTGATGCGGGCGTTGAGCCGCTCGGTGCCGTCCGGCCCGCCAATGCCGATATCCCGCCAGACCTGGTCGCCGAGCACCTCGCCGAGGCGGGCTTCGAGGGCGCGGACGCAGGCGGCGAGCCGGGCGGTACGGGCGTCAGCAGCCAGGAGGTCGGTCTGCAGGGAGGCCCGGCTGGCCGCTGGTCCCCGGCCGCCCGGGGCGGTCGGCGGTTCGGCGGCCTGGGCGTGGACCTGGCCGAGCAGGTCGCGGTGGCGGTAGAGGAAGGTGCGGTCGACGCCGGCCCGGCGGGCGATGGCGGTGACGCTGATGTCGGTGCCGTCCTTCGCGGCTGCTGCCAGGGCGGCTCGGACGCGCTGGCGGCGCCTGCCGGTGTCGGCCCGGCGGCCTTCGACCATCGCCTGGACGCTTGGGTCTGGTGCGCTCATGCGGGTCGCTCCGGTGTCAGGTCGGGCAGGGGCTGGCGGATGCGGGGCATACCGAGAAAGCCCTGGCGGGTCTTGTGGACGATGGCGGCGGCCTGCTGAATCTGGTCGCGTTCGTCGTCGGTGAGTTGGTCGATGTCCTCGGTGACGCGCTGGACCAGGCGCCGCACGCGGCGGATCTCCTCCTCGGAGGGGGCGGCCTCGGCGCGGGCCCAGCCGTCGGCCTCGGTCATCGCGAGCAGCTTCTCCCGGGTGCGGAGCAGGTCGTCGAGGTAGGCGCGGAGCTCGGGGAGGTAGGAG
This sequence comes from Kitasatospora sp. NPDC057223, assembly GCF_042669755.1. Classification (NCBI taxonomy): domain Bacteria; kingdom Bacillati; phylum Actinomycetota; class Actinomycetes; order Kitasatosporales; family Streptomycetaceae; genus Kitasatospora; species Kitasatospora sp. NPDC057223. The sequence goes on from NZ_JBHUWW010000152.1 coordinate 2,146, forward strand.
ACGTCGGTGGAGAAGTGGTCGCAGCCCACACAGCGGAACCTCAGTGGGCAGGCCCCGCCGCCTGCGGCGACGTTGGTGGGCTCGGAGCAGGTTCCGAAGGGGACGACCACCGAGCCGATCGCCCGGCGGGTGCGCTCGGCGCCCAGGAAGCTGGTCACCGCGCCCCAGACGCGTTCGCCGTGGCGGTTGAACTGCATCTGCGTGACCTTGTCGACGGCCTCGCGCAGCCGGACCTGCTTGACCCGGTAGTAGCAACGGGTGGACTCGTAGGAGTCGTGATCGAGGAGTTCGGCCAGGACGTCGATCGGGACGCCGTTGTCCGCGTGCCGCTGGGCGTAGGAGTGCCGGTAGGCGTAGGGGAAGACCTTCTCCTTGTCGAAGACGGTGCCGTCGTCGAGGTGGAGATCGGGGATCGCCTCGACCCAGTCCCGGTGCAGGCAGCTGAGGTAGTTGGAGTCGTAGGACTTGGCGCCGTCCGGGTTCTGCTGGCCGGTCGGCAGCAGAACCAGTCCGGACGCGGGCAGGCCGGGGAAGCGGGTGCGCACCCGTTCCTGCTGGGCTCGGATCAACGCGGCGGTCGACTCGTGGACGGGCAGCTCGCGCCCGATCCGCTCCTCCTTCCAGTTGCTGTAGACCAGGACCGGCTTGCCCTGGCCGTCGCGGGTCAGGCAGTCGAGGTCCAGGCGGCAGATCTCGTCGGGGCGCCTGCCGGTGTCGATGATGATCTCGACCGCGACGCGCAGTTCGCGGCAGCACATCTCCTCGAACCGGTCGAGGTGGGAGCACAGTTGCCGCAGGATTTCCGGGGGAAGGTCCTGGCCTTCCTCCGAGGGTTCGGCAGCCTTGGGGATGTCGCGGCGGGTGATGACGAAGTCGTCCGGCAGGCCGGCCATCGGGCCGCCGGGGCGGGTCAGGCCCATCGCGCGAGCCTCTCGCAGCACGTTGCGGGCCTTCATGAGGTACGCACGGCGGGTGTTCAGCGTGAAATGCCCGTTCGCCTGCAGGAATGAGACGCGGTTCAGGAAGTTCTCGATGTCGGCGCGGGCCAGCGCCGCCATCTCCAACCCGCGGTCGGGCCGCGCCCGAAGGCTCTGCGAGAGCTTGGCCAGGCCGTTGAGGTGCTGCTGGGTGTGCGAGTTGGCGCTGCGGGAGCGGACCCGGGTCACGTAGTCGCGGGCCCACCGCTTCGCGGCCTCCCGTAGCCACGGCTGGGACAGCTCGGTGAAGACCAGCGATCCTCGGTGACCGAACGGCGCCAGGTCCCACACGTCCTTCGCGTACTCGGTCTCCGGAGTTTTCAGCACCCGGGCGACGAAGGCCCGGGTACGGTTCAGCAGCGCCTGGGCACTCCTGTTGGCCTTCGGGTGGGGGACGTCCTCCAGCCGGGCCGCGCCGCTTGGCCGCACCGTCCGGTCGATCAGCGCGCGTACCGCGCTGACCGCGGTCTTCGCGTGCTTGCAGCTGCGCTGGTAGATCCCGAACATCAACTCGGCGGCGACCAGGTCGGGCAAGCCGCGGAAACTCACCTCCGTCCCGTAGGAGGCGGCATCGTCGGTCCGCAGCCACTCCTGCTTGTCCACGACCACACCGGACCTGCGCAGGTGGGCCATCCTCCGGTCGTGTGTCTCACACAACCGCAGGCCCACCAGGCTGGCCGCCTGCCGGGTGCAGGCCAGCACCCCGCAGTCACCCAGACTGGCCAGCGGCTCGACCGACGGGTCGGCCAGGAACTCCTCCAGCTTGCCGCCCCGGACCTTGAATCGGTGCCAGTGGGCCCGGCAGACACGCCGGTTCCCGTTGTCCATCCTGGGCCTGCCGCACCTGGCTACCGAGCAGCCCTCCATGCTGCGTGCCCGGCCAGTGCGCGGGCGGCGGACGAACTCCTCGTAGGTCAGGCCGGAGACGCGGTGGCGCTTCTGACACGTTGAGCACAGCTGCGTCCCCTGCACCGGCGCCGGACAGCCCGCCACGGGGCAGGACCACGCCCCGAGCGTCGGATGGCCGACCGGCGGGGTCAGCACCCGGCGCACCGGATCCCAGCCCGCACCGGACAGGTAATCGTCGGGGATCAGCGACCACATGAACGCGGCAACCTCCGCGTCCGGGGCGTCTGCGGCCGGCGGCACCGCCGGCCAGGCGAGGGCCTGGGTCATCGCGGACCCTCCAGTTCACGTGGCGACGGCACGGCCTCGACAGCCGACCGCAGCCGGTCAGGCGCCGGAGTCAGGTACGGCTCACTGCTGGCGAGGCGGGCATGGTCGAGCAGCACGGAGACCTCGTCCAGGCCGGCCCCCGCGTCGCCTAGGTTGCTGCCCATCGCGCGCCGCAGCATCCGCGGCGTCACGTTCCGCTCCAGCCCGGCCCGCTTCGACAGCCGGCCCAGCAACTCGGTGATCGCGTCCGCCGTCATCGGGGCACCCAGCGGGGCGGCGAACAGATTCACCAGCACGAAGTCGCTCACCAGGCCGTGCGGCAGCGCGATGCGCTCCAGCACGTACTGGTCGTACGCCTGCACCACCAGGTGGTCAACCGGCTTCCACCTTCCGGGTGCCACCTCGGGCTGCCGCTTCGCCCATGCCCCGTTCGCGTTGTCGCGGCGCAGGGTGTGCAGGTGGGAGCCCTGCTTCGGGCAGCCCAGCGGTGTGGAGTCCGGCATGAAGTGCATGTCCTCGCGCCGCAGGCCCGCCGCCCCGCCCGGGCGTAGTCCGGCCCGACCCAGCAGCAGGACGATGAACCGGTCCCGGGCGTTGTGGGCGGCCAGGAACAGCGCCACGATCTCCCGGTCGGTAGCCCGCTCGCCCTTCTTACGTGGCACCTTCACCCGGTGCCGGGGCCGCATCCGATAGCCGGTGCTGCCCTCCCCGCGGGCCTCCACTGGCAGCTCCCAGTCCTCGGCCACCTCGAAGAGCTGGGCCATCACGATCGACGGCACCGCTTTCGTCGTGATGCCGTGCAGCAGGAACTGGCGCACCCCGGTCGCGATGTTCTGGACCCGGGCCGGCTGCCGGGCGCTCGCCGCTCCTGGCCCTGGCAGCACGAGCCCGGGTCCGGTCGGCCAGTCGATGCCGGTCGTCTCCTTCGAGCCAAACTTCAGCCAGACCAGGAACAGCCCGAACTCCTCCGCTGCCACCCGCCAGTCGCGGCCGGTCCGCGCGCACCAACGCAGGAACAGGGCGATGTGCCCGGCGTAGGTCTTGGTCGTCAGCTCGGCCTGGTCGCGGCCGAACCGAACGTGCTGGAGGAACGCGTCCGCCTCCGGCACCACCGCGTAGTTCTCGTCGACCACCGTCCAGTACCGGACGCCGGACGGCAGCCTCACAGGAAAGGCCCTCAAGGGTCTCCTCCGATCTCATCTGCAACATGCCGCAACGATCACGACAGCCCCAGAGATGCGGAGAAGAACCCAAGGTCACCCGATGCAGTGCACCGTCCCACCACACTCGTGGACGCCCAGGAGAACTGGCTCGGAGACGACGGCCCGCAGCCGGTCCAGGCTGACGATCTGGTGCGGCGGGACGTCGCGCAGCGCCGTGGACTTCCCGGAGCCGCTGGCGCCGATCAGGACGACGACGTCGCCGGGCTGCACGGGGTCGATGGGACGGGCCTGGACGGTGACGCGGGTGGTGGTGGTCATGACGGGGTTCCTCCCCAACAGTGGGTGGTGTCGGCCGGGCGGCCGCGCCGCCCACCGGAGCGCCCCGCTGCCCGGCCGGATGCCGGGGGCGGGGCGCGGGCCGGTGGGCAACGTCACTGCCCGGTGCGGTGCTCCCTGATCTCGTCGAAGCCCTCGCCGGCGAGGAGCTCGCGGGCGGAGCCCGGCAGGTCTCCCATCAGCGGTGCCCGGCCTGCCCGGCGAGCGTCGCGCCGTCGGCGGGGCCGGGCTGCGCGGGGATGGTGACGTGGATGACCGGGGCGACGTCGGTGCGGGTGCTGGTGTGGAGGACCGGGCGCAGCGAGAACGAGATGCCGCGCAGGGCGAGGAGGCTGGCGGCGGCGATGGCGGTGGCGGTGATGCCGGCGGCGACGGGGCGTCCGGCCGGGTCGGTGGCGGTCCACACGACCGCGAGGGTCGAGGCGGACCATGCGGACCAGGCCAGGCGCGCGGTGGTCGCCCGGGAGGCGAAGGCCAGCAGTCCGGCGGCGAGGCCGGCGGTCTTCCAGAGGGTGTAGGCGGTGGTGCCGGTGACCGGGAGGGTGGCGGTGCGGGCGTCGAGGAACCGGTGCACGGGGTCGGTGATGGTCTGGGCGAGGCCGCCGGTGTCGGTGGCGGCCCAGTCGGCGGGCAAATGGATGCCGTTGACCAGGTCGGTGACGGCGTTGAGGAGGATGCCGCCGACGGTGGCGAGCAGCAGGAATCCGGCGGCGGCCGCGATCAGGTAGGCGAGGGTCTTGATCCACGGTGCGGCGTGCCGCCAGTCGCCGTTCAGGGAGTCGACCAGCTCGCGGCGGCGCCGGTCCAGGGCACTGCCGGGGGCGGTGAGCTGCTGGAGGCGCTTGGCGGCGGCCTCGCGCAGCGTGCCGGTGGGCGGCTCGTAGGAAGCGGCGGTGGGCTGGTCCTGGTCGGCGTCGACGGACTTGAAGGGGTTGGGCTGGGTCATGGCATGTCCTGCGCTCTCTGCTCGGTGGCATGGCGGGGGCCCGGCCGCGCGGTGCGCGGTGCGGCCGGGCCCGGAGGTGGCGGGGTGTGCAGGTGGTGGGTCAGCCTGCGGTGGTGCCGTGGCGCTGGGTGTGCAGGACGGCCCAGGGGTCCTCCTCCCGCTCCCCGGCGGCAGCGACGGCGGCGGCGACGGCGGCGTCGCGGGCGGCGGTGGCGGCCTCCCTGCGCCGCTGGACGGCCGGGTCGATCTCGGCCGGCCACACGCACCAGTCCTTGTCCGGGTCGGTGTCGGGGGCGGGCGGCTCGGCCAGGTAGACGCTGTCCTCGCCGTGGTCGGCCGGGTCGGGCGGCCGGAGCGGGGCCGGTGCGGAACGGGGTACGGGGCGGCGGAGCCGGTCCAGCAGTGGCCAGGGCTTCATGGGCGGTGTCCTTCGGGGTAGGGCGGGCAGGCAGGGCGGCCGGGGCCGTGCGGGGAGGCGGGGTGGTTGCGGGTCAGGCCGCCGCGTCGCCGGGCCAGTAGAGGCCGCAGTGCGGGTAGTCGGTGCCGAGCAGCAGCACCCCGTCGGCAGTCCAGTCGGCCTGGGTGACGGGCAGCTCGGCGTGGCCGTCCCAGCCGGAGACGGCGAGCAGGACCGCGGTGTAGTCGGGCATCGCGGTGAGCAGGTCGCGCAGCTCACCGACCGTCATCCCGGCCTCGACGACCCCGCGTCCGGGCGCGACGTCGTCGTCCGGGTCGGTGGTGGCGGGGAAGAGCGCCTCGCTCTGGGCGGGTGCGGGGCGGGTGGCGGTGAGGACCAGGGCGCCGTCCCAAAGGCCGCAGGCGAGCGGGTGCTCGGTCGGGCCGTCCCAGCCCGGGACGCAGAGCAGAACCGGGGCGTGGGCGGGCAGGCCGGCGAGCTTCTCGGCGACGTCGGCGGCGGTGGTTCGGGTGGAGCGCTCGCCGGCGACGGGGCCGGCGAACAGCAGGGCGAGGACGGACAGGTGCTCGGTGCTCATGCGGATACCTCCGGGACGGTGGCGGATCAGGCCGGGCGGCCGGTCCCGTCCCCGGCAGCACGGCGCCCGCCCTGCCTGGGGTGGCGGGGCGGGCGGGATGCTGCCGGGGGCGAGGCCGGGCAACCGGTCAGTCCTCCTCGTCGTCCTCGTCCGGGTAGGGCTCGGGGTCGCCGGTGAACGGGGTGTAGACCTGGAGGGTGCCGCCGTAGTCGGCGTCCATCAGCGGGTCGCCGCCGACGGTGACCGGCGCCGAGTCGGACACCTCGGCGAGGCGCTCGCGCAGCTCGCCGACCGTCAGCAGCCGGGTGCGGGCGCTGCGCCACACCGTCGCCGGTGCCACCGGCTCCCCCGGGCCGAGGAAGGGCGGGGCGGTGCGGGCGGTGTGCAGGTGCAGGGTGCCGTCGTAGACGGTGTCGACCAGCAGTTCGTCGCCGGTCATCACCGGCACGCTGTCGGGCAGGCCGGTCAGGCGGGCCAGCAGGTCGCCCGCGTCCAGGCGCCCGCTGCGCCAGGACGCCTCGGGCAGCGGCCCGGCCGGCGCGACGAGCCGCTCGGCGGCGGCGATGGGCTGGGGGGCGGCGGCCGCCTCGGCGGGCTTGGTGGGGTTGGCGGTGACGGTCACGATGGGATCTCCCAACGGCGAGGGGTCAGGGGCGCTTGTCGATGCAGGGGAGGCAGTTCTGCGGCTGCGGCTCGTCGCTGGGCATCTCCCAGTCCGTGTAGAGGTGGCGGGAGCAGAAATATCCGCCGCAGCCGTCCTCGGGCGTGCCGGGCGTCGAGCCGCACAGGTAGGCCAGGCCGCGGTCGATCTCCAGGGTGCAGCCGTCCTGCTCGCAGACGGCTGCGACGTCGTAGCCGGCCTCGATCTGCTCGCCGTCGGGTCGGGTGACGGTGTAGTGGGCGTTGCCCATGCGGTCCTCCAGGTCGTGGTGCTCCGGCCGGGCGGCCGGTCCCGTCCCCGGGAGCGCCACCGCCCGCCCTGCCTGGGGTGGCGGGGCGGGCGGTGGCTGCCGGGGGCGAGGCCGGGCGCCCGGTCAGGGCTTCGGGAGGGGCAGGCCGGTGCAGGCGGCGAGCTGCGCACCTGACATGACCTGCCGGTGGAGCAGGACCGGCAGGGCGGTTGTCAGGCGCTCCCAGACCTGGTCCAGGGCGTCGTCCGCCATGTCGTGCAGCAGCGCGAAATCGGGGCCGCCGGTGCCGAACTGCGGGCGGGGGGAGACGCTCTCCAGCAGCCGGGCGCGGTCTGAGCAGGCCCCCAGCTCGACCACGGCGGCGCGGTCCGGGGTCCACAGTCCCGCCTTCCGCAGCCACCGGTCCTCCGCCCGCTCGCCGCCGGCCGTACCGATCGCCCGCAGGCGGGCCTCGTCGCCCCCGCCGGTCGGCAGCATCTCGGCGTGCCCGCTCGCCCGGCCTGCCGGGCGGATGCTGATCCGGGCGACGCGCAGCCCGCCCGCGAGCCACAGCACCGCGTGCCCCAGCTCGTGGACCGCGGTCGCGGTGAGCACCTGTTCCTCCGTCAGCTCCATCAGGTCGCCCGCCGCGACGTCGCCGTCCGCGAACCGGGCGGGCAGCGGGTGCCGCAGCGGGTACGGCACGCCGTCCACATTCAGGTCGTGGTGCCAGGTCGTCATGCTCTCCCTCCTCTGCCCGGGCCGGTCAGCTGTTGTTGGTGATGGAGCCGCGCCATCCGGCGCTCTGGCGGCCGATGCTGGTCTGGTGGGTGCGGTGCACGATCGCGAGGACGGTGCCGGTCGCGGACGCTCCGTCGCCACTCGCCGTCGCGGACGTGCCGGTGCCGGTGCCTGCGGCGACGGAGCGGAGCTTGCCGAGCAGGCCGGCCACGCCGAGCACCACGGCGGCGACCAGGACGGCGGCCCACTTGAGGAGGTTGCCGAGTGCGTCCGCGTGCGGGGCGACCTCCGCGACGGCGGCGCCCAGCATCCACACCGCGCCGCCGGCGGCGAGGGAGGCGATGGAGCCGTAGAGGACGTACTGACGGACCGCGAGCGACAGGCCCGGGTCGATGGCAGGTACGGGTGCGGATACGAGTGCCGGTGCGGGTGTGACGGGGCCCATGGCGGCGATGGCCCGGCGGTGCTCGGCCAGGCGGGCCTCCATGGCGGCCAGGCGGGCCTTCACGTCAAGGACGGGAACGGCGGCGGCCTGGCCGTCGACGAGCGCGGGGACGCTGGTGGCGTCCCCGTAGTCGGGGCCGGTCGGGACGGCGACGATCTCCCCGTCGAAGGTCGACGGCATGTATCCGGGCTCCAGGAGGATGACCTGCGGGCTGGAGGGCCGGCCGGTCTCGGGGGTGCGGTCGGAATTGTCCATGGTGCGCTCCAAAGGGGGGTGCGAGGGCCGGTCAGTCCTCGGTGTCGGTTGGGTGGGGCCTGGTGGTGCGTCAGGCCGGCGGCTGTGGGAGGCGCTGGTCAGCCGATGCCGGCGAGGGCCTCGGTGACGGCGCCGAGGACGCTGTTGACGGCGGGGGCGAGGCCGGTGGAGGCGAGGAGGAACCCGAACAGGGCGCAGGCGATCGCGGCGGGCACGGTGGTACGGCGGGCGCGGATGAGGAAGGCGGCGAGGACGCCGAGGAGGACGACGGCGGAGACGGTCAGGGCCATCGGGCGGTGCCTTTCTGGTCGGGGCGGGCGTGAGCGGGGCCGGGCCGGAACTGTCCGGCCCGGCCCGGTGGGGGCGGGGTGATGCCTGGTCAGGCGCCAGTGAGGTGCTTGATGGCGGCCAGGGCCTGGCGGGGGGAGGTGACGGCGTCGTGGCGCGCGGCGCCCTTGCCGCCGGTGCGGGGCTTGCCCCGGCGGGGTGCGCCGTCGTCGTCCTCGTCCTCCTCGTTGGTCTCGGGGCCGAACTCGCCGGGGCGCGGCGGCTCGTTCTGCCAGTCGAACCACAGGTCGCGCTTGGTCAGCTCGGCGATCTCGTGGTCGGTGAGGTGGGTGATCGTCTCGGGGAACAGGTGGTCGACGGGCTGGGAGAAGTCGATGAACAGGGACCTCATGACCTCGGGCTTGCTGCCGTCGACGATCCAGCCGACCCCGCCGGTGTTGGCGTTGCTGGGGGGCTCCGGCTCGCCCCGCATGATCCGGTCGATGCGTCCCTCATCGGCCTTGGAGAAGCTGCGGGGCAGCGGCTCGGGGATGTCCTCGGGGGCGATGCCGAGGGCCTTGAACATGGCGGTGACCTTGCGCGGGGCGACCTTGAGGACGATCGGGATGCACAGTTCGCGCAGGTTCTCGTTGAGCAGCTGCGTGAAGCCGTCCTGGACGTAGACGGACTGCCCGGCGACCTTCTCGCCGATGGCGTACTTGCGGCCCTTGACGCTGATCTCCTCGGCGTTGTCCATGATCTCGGGGCCGTAGACGCCCTCGCGGGCGGCGGTCAGGAACTCGTCCCAGTACACCGACAGCGGCGCGTACGGGCAGCCGGGGAGCTTGGGGTCCCAGTCGTGCAGCAGGCCGTCCGCCCACACCATCGCGGCACGGATCTCCATCAGCGCGAGCGCCGCCCGCATCGCCCGGACCATGTACAGCTCGCCGGTGCCCTGCCGGTCGACGAACCGCCCCAGGGTGGTGGTCTTCTCGTCCGGGGCCTGGCTGGCGACCCACACGACGGCGCCGAAGTTGGCGTCCGCGCAGACGAACAACGACATCAGCTGGGTCTTGCCGCCGCCGGTGGGAGCGACCATCAGTCCGTGGGCCGCACCCCGGTCGGTGTAGACGCGGTTGCGGGCCGGCTGGCCGCTGGGCAGGTAGCCCGCGACCCAGCGCCCCTCGGCGTCCGGGGTCAGCAGCTCCCGGGTCGCTGGGTACACCTTGGCGAGCGGGGAGTCGTCCCACACCGACACCAGGATGTCCGAACCGGCCACGGTGACGAAGACGACGCCGTCCTCCGCGGAGACCTTCATCGCCTTGCACAGCGCGACCTTGTCGATGCGCGGCTCGGCGACCCCGTCGGGCAGGTGCGCCGTCCAGTAGGTGACGCCCCTCGCGTCGTTGCGGACCTTGCGGACGAACACCGAGCCGCGGATCGCGGCGGCACCGACCTTGTCGGCCCACCACTCGTGATCGCTCGGGCTGGTGCGCCGACGCAGGGCCTCGTCGGGGGTCACGGCCACCTCCAGCCAGCCCGGCCCGCCCTGACGTCCCGCCCGCTGGGCGACGGGGCTCAGCGTGATGACCCCCCGGTCCTCGGCGATGCCGAACGCGGCGGCGACATCCGCCTCGCGCAGGCCGGAGATCGCCCGGCCCGGCTCGGAAGCGCGCAGCAGCACCGTCAGGTCGTGCGGCATGCCCGGGTGGCGGTCGGCCTTGACGACGTGGGTGCGGCCGGGGTTGCCGGCGCGCTCCCACAGGGCCCGCACGCCGCGCGTGAGGGCGTCCCCGTCGGCGGGCGCCGGGGCGGGCTGGGGGGCTGGGGCGAGCTGGGGGACGGGAGCGGGGGCGGTGATGGCGCGGCGGACCTTGCGGCGGCCGCCGCGCGACAGCGGCAGCACCAGGCAGCCGGCCGCCGCCCATCCGGCGGCGAGAGCTGCGTCCCAGCCCCAGCCGGGGGTGGACTGCGCGGCGATGTCGAGGGCACCGGCCAGGGTGAGCGGGGACAGCCGCACCAGCCAGCGCCCGGCCTTGCCGTCGCTCCTGAGAGCGTAGAGGGATCCGACGCCGCAGGCTGCTCCGGCGAGGACGACGACGGTGTTGACCGGGCTCTGTGGGTCGATGTTGGGGGCCGCGGCGAGGACCGGCGCGGCCAGCGTGTACGCGATGCGCTCCAGGGCGACGCTGCGGGCAAGGGACACGGATTCTCTCCTGATCGGGAAGGCGGGAAGCGTGATGGGCGGCCCCGCCGGGTAGCGGGACCGCCCATCAGGGGTCGGGGTAGGGCCGGATGAAGCCAGATATGGGCTCGGGCCGGCGGTCAGTGGGCGAAGAACCCGGGCTTGGGGGTGCGTTCGCGCCTGCCGGAGCGGACCTCGTCCAGCCCGGAGTACAGCTTCGAGTGCACGGTGCGCGTCTCGTGGGCCAGCGCCGCGACCTCCTGGGCGGTCGCGTGGAGCTTGCCGGTCTCAATCCCGGCGCCGCCCAGGGCGAGGGCCACCAGGTTCGTCATCTCGACGAACTTCGTGTCGAGCTCGGCCTGGGCGATCTGCTCGGCCAGCTCCGTCGCCCGGTCCGCGTTGCTGCGGATGCGGCGCTGCAACATCTCCAGCTCGGTGGTGGCGCTGTCCATCGCCTCGCCCAGGGTTTTCAGTTTGTGCTGGACCGCCCGGTACCCGTTGTCGCCGTCGGTCGGCGCCAGCACCGGCGCCGGCCGCGCGTCGAGGTCGCTCATCAGCAGTGCTCCGTCTCTCGTCAGTCGTGGTGGGCGGCGGAGGAGGCCTGGGCCAGGCCCGCCTCGTCCATCGCGTCGATGTCCGCCTGGTAGACGCGGGCCACCGCGACGGCCGCCAGCGTCGCGGCCTCACCCGCCAGCTCGCACTCGCCCGCGCAGCGCTTCGCCTGCGCCTTCATCGCGGCCGCCGCGTCCGCCAGGCCCACGACCTGGTCGGTGACCTGCGTGGACACGTTGTGATCCGTCACCAGGTCGGTCGCCATGTCCCGCAGCGCGTCCGCGACCAGGCCCAGGGCCTCGGCCAGCGACTCCGCCGCCTCCTTGTCGATGCCGGCGTCCAGCGCGATGTTCGCGATGTCCATCAGGTACTCGTCGAACGTGATCTCGGTGCGGTGCTGAGCGGGCATCGTGCGCTGCCCCGGCACCTGCGCGGGCTGCGCCGTGCTCATGCTGTCCTCCTGCTGGTCGGGCCCGGCCTGGCCGGGTCTGGTGGTGCCGGGCCGCTGGGTGGGGGGCTCGGGAGCTCGGGACAGCGCCTGCGGTCCGACGACCACCGCGTCCGCGACGTCGCCGTCCTCGCCGGCGGGCGGCCGCGCGCCCGCCGGGGGCCGGTCGGTGCGGTAGGACGGGATGAAGACCGGCCCGGCCGGCTCTTCCTTCCCGGCGGCCTTCGCCCGCCTCGCGTCCTCGGCCGCCTTCGCCTTCGCGGCGTCCCTCTCCCCCTTCGCCCTCCTCGCCTCCTCGGACCGGGCCGCCTTCTCGGCGTCCCGGGCGTCCCGGGCGGCTTTCGCCTCGGCCTCCCTGGCCGCCTTCTCGGCGTCCCGGGTAGCCTTCGCCTCGGTCTCCTTCGCTTCCTTCTCCGCCCTGGCCCTCGCGGCGTCCTCGGCCTTCCTGACCTTGTCCGCGTCCCGGGCCGCCTTCTCGGCGTCCCCGGCGGCTTTCGCCTCGGCCTCCTTCGCCTCCTTCTCCGCGTCCTTGGCCTCCTTCGCCCGCTTCGCCTCTTCGACGGCCTCGGCCTTCGCCGCATCCCTCGCGGCCTTCGCTTCCTCGGCGGCCTTGGCCTTCTCCGCGTCCTTGGCCGGGTCGGCCTCCGGGCCACCGGCACCGGCCGCCTCCTCGCGCTCCTTCCTCAGCTGTTCCTTCTTCGCCCTCTCGGCGGCCTTCGCGGCCTTGCGACGCTTGTCCCAGCGGTGCTGGGCCTGCTCCGCGACCGCTGCGCCGAGGGTGGTGCGCTCCGGATGGGCCACCGCCGCGGCCTCCTTCTTCGCCTTGCGTTCGGCGGCGCGCTGCTCCTTCTTCGCGCGGCGGTCCTGCCATGCGGCCTGCTGGCGTTCGCGGGCCTGGTCGCGGTCCTTGGAGCGGTCGGTGAGGCCGGCGGCCTGGTCGGCACCGCGCCGCTGCTGCTGGGCGGCCTGGCGGGCTGCGGCCCGCTCACCGCGGCCTCGGGACCGCTCGGCGCCGGGACTGGAAGCGGGGCTGGAGGCGGACTGCTTCGCCCCGCCCGTGCCGCCGGTCTTCGGCTTCCCGCCACCAGCCGAGTCGGGCCCGACAGGGCCGTTCTGACGACCCTTCGGACCGGCGCCGGTCTCCTTGCCCGGAACCGGCTTGTCCCGGCCTCCAGCAGGCCCTCCAGGGCCCTTCCCGCCACCCTTGGAGGTGTTGGCGGCGCCCAGCTCCTTACCGGTGTCCTTGCCCTTGGGGCCGGGGCCGGGGCCGGGGCCGGAGCCGGTGTCCTTGCCCTTGGCGCCGGGCCCGGGGGTGCTGCCCGTCCCGCCGCCGGTGCGGCCGGACCCTGCGGAGCCGGCGGGCGAGGACTTGCCGCGCCCGCCGCTGTCGGCACCCAGGCCGGACGTCGCCCTGCCGGCGGCCTTCGCGGCGGCGGCATCCGACTTGCCGAGCGCCGCCGTCCGGTCGGCCTGCGCCTTCACCTGGGCCTCGCGCAGCTTGCCCTGCTGGCCGAGCAGTCCGACCTCGCGGCCCGTCCTCGCTTCGAGCCGGGCGATCTGCTGCGCGATCTCCGCCTCGCGGAGCGGGGATTCGGTATCCATCCGCCGCTGCCCCAGAGCGATCCGGTGGTCCAGCCAGTCACCGAGCCGGTCCGCGAGAGAACGCCGGACGACATATTCGCCGCCCTCGAATTCACCGCCACCGTATTCGGAATTCCCGCTCTCGCCGGAATCCGAATACACGGCGGTGGCCGAATTCCGGTGGGCAGCCAGTACCGCCGCCGGATCCGCCGGACGCGGAATGACCGGAATAGCGGGGAGTTCCATCGTCCTTTCCTCCGGCCTTTCGGGCAGGACCGGGGAATGCGCCTCCTCGTCCGCGAGAGTGTCGCGGTAGGACGCGATCGGCGGCGGCACGTACGAGGGATCGCCCGCGCCGGGGAACGGCAGCAGGGTCCCGCCGCCGGCGGGGTCGTCATCGTCGGACACGTCAGCTCCTTCCTTGCAGGGGGTTGACAGACAGTGGGCTCTCGTGTGCACGCGTGTGCACGGGCACGTGTGCACGCGATACGCGCGCGAGGCCCCGCCGGCGCCCGGCGGGGCCTCATCGGTCACGGATCGTCACGCGCCCGGGGCGCGGTCCACGACGTCCTGCGCGTACCGCAGGAGGTCGCCCCACAGCCGCTCGTCGCCCGCCGCCCGCTTGCGCATCGCCTCGCGGAACAGCCGGACCACCAGCGCGAAGGCCGCCCAGGTGTCCGTGCGCCCGGCCCGGATCTCCTTGGTGATCTGCGAGCGGGTGACGCGGAGCCAGAATTCCATCGCGCCCTGCTCGCCCCGGGATTCGCGGGCTTTCTGTTCCTCGCCGATGTACCAGTCACGCTGGGATTCAACTCGGCGTTCGCCACTGGTGAGGGGCCGCGTCATGCCGGCCGCCGGTCACCCAGGTCGTAAATCGACGCAGGAGCAGCGTATACCGAATCCGGGGCGGCGGGTACCCCTGCGTTGATTTCCGGTGCGGGGGAAATCGCGGGGCGGTTCTTCTTCTGAGCCTTGGCGTGGGCCTTTTCCTTCCGCTTTCCGGGGAGGGAATTCACCTCGTCGGCGTGGGCGCGGCGCTTGAAGGTGGTCTTCTCCAGGCCCTCGGTGAGGGCGTGGACGTGGCCGAGGACGTCCCTAAGGGCCCGCTCGACCGGCATCGCGCGCAGCCGGGCGTGGAAGAACCGGTCGCCCTCGACGTGGGTGGCGCGCAGGTGCACGCGGGTCTCGCTCTGCAGGGTCTCCAGGTTCTTGCCGATGCCGAGCAGGACCAGCTGGATGCTGGCGAGGTAGGCGGCGAACGCCTCCGGGCTCTGCGCGATGCCGCGCAGCGGCGCGGTGATGTCCTCGGGCGTCGTCTCGTGGGTCATGCGGTCCTCCCTGGGACGTCGGGTCGGCCCGGACGGCCGTGGCCGGCCCCGCACCCACCCCGGTTCGGGTGGTCGGGGCCGACTACGAGCAGCCGGACATGGCCATGTGCTCTGACGTGCTGTTATGGCCCGTGCGAGGCGGTGGGCGTGGTTGGATGGAGGTCCGGACGGGGGCGGTACGAACGCCCCCGTCCGGACCCGTTTCCGCCCCTGCTCACTCTTGGGCGCCGGCTTCGGCCGCGCCCTCGGTACCGGTGGACGGGGTGTCGAGCAGGCCGTCGGCGAGGATCGCCCGGGCACGCTTGTGCCGGTCCTGCGCGGTGGTGTGCGTCAGGCCCAGCGCCGACTGGACGTAACTGATCGTGACGACGCTCTCGCCCTTGTCCCGCATCAGCTGCGCGACGGTGTACGCCTCCCGCTCCTGCGGTGTACGGCGGGCACGGCCCTGGGCTTCGGATGCCGCCGCCAGCGCCTCGTCCAGCAGGCGCCGCTGCTCCGCCGCCTCGGCGCCGGCGCGGGCCGCTGCGGCCTCGTTCTCCTCCGCGATCCGCTTCGCCTCTGTCTGCTGTACGAGTGCCTCGGCCTGCTGTACGGATGCCAGCCGCTTGGCTTCGGCCGCCTGCGCCAGCTGTACGGCCTCCCGCCTCTTGGCCTCGGCGGCGGCCTGGTCGGCCTCCGCCCGCTCCCGGTGGATGCGCGAGAGCTCGGCGTCGCGCTCGGCCGCGAGCCGCTTCATCTCGTCGCGGGCCTCGTCCGCCGTACGGGTGGCCTCCAGCTCCGCCAGGCGCTCCTCCTCCGCCTCCTCCCGCTGACGCCGACGCTGCTCGCTCTGCCACGTGAGCTGCGCTTCCTCGCTCTGACGGCGGATCCGGTCGGCTTCGGCCTGCGCCGCCGCCGCGACCCTCGTCGCCTCGGCGAGGGCCTCCGATTCCAGGCGCTGCGTCTCGGCCGTAGCCCTGGCCTCCTCGATCCGTACGGCCGCCTCGGCCGCCCGTACGACACTGTCGGCGGCCGTACGGGCCTCCGCCTCGGCCTTGACCCGCTCCGCCTCGGCAAGCAGCCGCCGCGCCTCGGCCTGGGCCTTGGCGGTGTCGACGGCGGCCTCGCGCTCGACCGCGCGCAGGGCTTCCGTAGCCCTTTCCTCCTCCACCCGTAGGGCGAGCGCCCGCGACCGTACACCGGCCTCGTGCGCCCGTACGGCGGCCTCGTCGGCCATCGTGGCGGGCTGGTCGAGCGCCTCGGCGACGGTGAGGCCGTACGCCTTCAGCCGAACCGGCAGCATCTCGTCGGCATCGGCCAGCTTGCGCCACCGCCTGCCGTAACGCTGAGTGAGCATCTCGGCGTACACCTTGCGCTGCTTGTGAAGCTCCAGCGCCTGGTCGTACGAGGTGATCTCCCACAGCTTCATCTGCCGGGCGACCGCCGCCGTGGACCACGGGGACAGCAGCCAACGCGAGGCCCGCACGCCCTCCATCCGACGCCGCCCCTTGAGGCGGCCGATGTGCCCGGCGTACAGGTGGGCCGCGATCTCCGAGAAGACGACCCACAGCGCGGCAAGGCCAGCGTGCCCGGCGGCGGCCGTACCGGACGCGCCAGCCTCCCAGTTCAGCCAGATCGTCAGGGCGGTGAGCGCCCTCGGCACCCACTTCACCCACCCCGCCTCCCGCTCCGCCCTGATCAGCAGCAGGTTGACGATGCCGAACGCCAGGATGCTGAGGTCGACCGCCACGGGCAGCATCCACGGCTGCTCCCAGCCCCAGCCGCCCTCGGCGACCGGCGCCGCGGCCTTGGCCTCGACCGCGTTGTAGGAGGCGACCAGGCCGATCGTGGAGACACCGACCGCGAGCAGGACCCCGACGACGGCCAGGCCCTTCTCCCAGCCCGCCAGCTCGACCCGCACCGCCGCGGCGGGAACGCCCTGCTCCGCCTCCGGCACCGACGCCGGCTGCGACTGCGGGGGCGTAGTGGCGCCGCGCTCCTGCGCAGGCAGGCCCAGCTTCTGCGGCAGCACCGGGCTACCGTTCACCGCACCCGGCCCGGTGGCCGGCGGCGGGCTCTCGTAGGTTGTGGTCACCGGGTCGCTCCCTTCTGGACGGGCAGGTCGATGACCGGGGCCGGGAGGGCCCGGCACGTGGAGGCGTGCTCGTTGGCCCACCGGCGGCCGTCGGCGATCCGGTAGGCGCCACTGGCCTGGTGGCCGCAGGTCAGGCACTCGTAGCCGTAGACAGGCGGGGATTCGTAGCGGTCCTCGTCCGGTACGGCGAGCAGGGCGACCAAGCCGCCGCCGAGCGTGAGGAACCGCGCCACGGTGTGCTCCGGCAGACCGACGGCAGCCAGCTGCACGGCGCGGGTCTGCTCCAGCTCCGCGCGCAGGCCGGCGATCGTACGGTCGCGGTCGGCGGCCTGCGCGCCCGCGTCCCGCAGCAGGAGCTGCTCCAGGGCCCGGGCGCGGGCCTCGCCGGCCGATGCCTGGCGGGCGAGCTGCTGCGCGGCCGCCAGCTCGCCGCGCAGGGTGGCGAGGTCGGTGCGCGCGGCGAGCAGCTCGGCGCGGGTCTCCCCCAGTCGGCGGGCGGTGTCGGTGAGGGCGGTGTCGGCCGCGCCGCTCTCGGCGGCGGCGGGCGGGGCGGTGCGGGTCTCGCGCTTCCAGCGCATCAGATCCTCCAGTGCAAAGGGGAGAGGCGGGCGGCGCCGTCGGGCACCGTCGAACGCCGCCGCGCCCGGCCCCGGTGGTGCTGGGGTGGGCGCGGCGGCGATCGACAGCAACCGACAGGTCAGGCGGTGCGGGGGCGGTTGCGGGCTGCGCGGCGCTTGATCACGCGTCGCTCGTCCTCGCTCGTGCCGCCCCAGACGCCGGTCTCGCTGGTGGTCAGGGCCCAGGTGAGGCACTGCTCCATGACGGGGCAGCGGTGGCACACCGACTTGGCTTCCTGCGCCTGAAGCAGGGCGGGTCCGGTGTTGCCGATCGGGAAGAACAGCTCGGGGTCCTCGTCGCGGCACACCGCGCGGTGACGCCAGTCCATGACGGCCTCCTTCTTCTCTGTGGGGTGGGTGTGCTCAGGCGTGCTGGGGGAGCCGGGCGGTGAGGGCGAGCCGGTGGAGCGCGGCGACGGTGGCGGGGTGGGCGGCCTCGTCCAGGAGGTGGCGCTGCTCGAGGAGCGCGCCGCTGGCGGCGGCGGTCCGGGCCAGCGCGTGCTCGGCCCAGACGGTCAGGGCCTGCTCGCCGGGCTCAGCGACGACCTCGCCCTCCCAGGCGGCGCAGTGCGTGTGGATCCTGGCCTCGCCGAGGGTGCGCACGGTGATCTGCCAGACCGGCCACTCGGTGCGCGGGCCCGCGTCGACGGCCAGGACCTCGTAGACGGGGTCGAACGGGCTGGTGCGGTAAAGCCCGCCGACGCGGCGCGGGCCGATCTGCCGGGCGACCCACCGTCGGTAGGTCGCGGCCCGGTAGTAGTCAGTGCGGGCAGGGGAGGAAGTGCGGGCGCGGTGCTTCATCAGGTGGCCTCCGGCCGGGGGAAGTTCGCGAAGCGCCGCTGCGCCCCGGACCGAGATCCGGGAACTCCTCTTCAGTGCCGCCCACTACAGCGGCCGGCCCGGCGGGTCCCTGCAGACCGGGGGCCTGAACCTGCGGATCAACGACTTCACCGCCTGGGTCAACCACGAGGCCACCGCCCGGGGCCTTACCGGCCAGCAC
>NZ_JBHUWW010000153.1:0-19416 GCF_042669755.1 Kitasatospora sp. NPDC057223
CACGCTGTTGAGTTCTCAAGGAACGGACACTTCCTTCGAGCCGCTCTCACGGTCTCTCCGGGCGCTTCGTTCTTTCGTGTTACCAGCTTATCAGACGTTTTCCGCCCCGTTTACCGGAGTTTCGTTTATCCGACTCGCTTTTGCCGCACCTTCTCGGTGCGACCTCCGGAACTGTACGGGGAGCGGACCGCCACAAGCAAATCGTCCCGCCCCGGGGCTCCGGGACGGGACGATCCGAGGTCCGGGAGCCTGTCAGACCCTGGCCATCTCGTCGGCGATCGCGGCGGCGAAACCGTCGATATCCGCCTCCGTGGTGTCAAAAGCGGCCATCCAGCGCACCTCGCCGGTGTGCTCGTCCCAGAAGTAGAAGCGGTACTGCTTCTGCAGTCGCTCGCTCACCTCGCGGGGCAGCAGCGCGAAGACGGCATTCGACTGGACCGGGCGGACGACGGTCACGCCCTCGATCCGGCGCACGGCGGCCTCCAGCCGGCGGGCCATGGCGTTCGCGTGCCCGGCACTGCGCAGCCAGAGGTCGCCGGCCAGCAGTGCCTCGAACTGCACGGAGACGAAGCGCATCTTCGAGGCGAGCTGCATCGACATCTTGCGCAGGTACTTGAGGTTGCTGACCCGCTCGGGGTTGAGGACGACCACGGCCTCGCCGAGCAGCAGGCCGTTCTTCGTCCCGCCGAAGGAGAGCACGTCCACGCCGGCGTCGGTGGTGAGGGCTCGCAGGGGCACGCCGAGCGAGGCCGCCGCGTTGGCGAGGCGCGAGCCGTCCAGGTGGACGAGCATGCCGTGCTGGTGGGCGTGGTCGCAGACGGCCTTGATCTCCTCGGCCGTGTAGACGGTGCCCAGCTCGGTGCTCTGGGTGATGGAGACGGCGAGCGGCTGCGCGCGGTGCTCGTCCCCCCAGCCCCAGGCCTGCTGGTCGATCAGCTCGGGGGTGAGCTTGCCGTCGGGGGTGGGGACGGTGAGGAGCTTGAGCCCGGCGATCTTCTCGGGGGCACCGCACTCGTCCACGTTGATGTGCGCGGTCTGCGCCGTCACCACCGCGCCCCAGCGCGGGAGCAGGGCCTGCAGGGCGACGACGTTGGCGCCGGTCCCGTTGAAGACGGGGTAGGCCTCGGCCTTGTCGCCGAAGTGCTTGCGGAAGACGAGCTGGAGGTGGGCGGTGTAGTCGTCCTCGCCGTACGCGACCTGGTGGCCGCCGTTGGCCAGGGCTATCGCGGCGAGGACCTCCGGGTGCACGCCGGCGTAGTTGTCGCTGGCGAAGCCGCGGACGGCCGGGTCGTGGTGGCGCCGCGCGTCGGTGCCGGTGGAGGGGGTCATCGGGCTGTCAGCCACAGGTGCTGTCCGTTCAGGTCTGCTGCGGGGCGGTCCCAGAGGCCCGCGAGGGTGTCGGCGAGGTCGGCGGTGTCGGTGAAGCCGGTGAACTTGGCGTCCGGCTTGTCCGCGCGCATCTGCGGGGTGACGAGTGCCTTGATCACCAGGATGGCGGCCGCCGCGGTGGGCAGGCCGTCGGCCGAGGTCGTCTCCTTGGTGAAGGAGTCGGCGAGGGCGAGTGTCCAGGCCTCGCTCGCGGCCTTGGCCGCCGCGTAGGCGGCGCCGCCGGCGGTGGGCCGGTGCGCGGCGGTCGCGGAGACCATCGCGTACCGGCCGGCGGGGCTGCGCAGCAGGGCGGGCTGGAAGGCGAGCGAGGTGTGCTGGAGGGTGCGGACCACGCGGTCCTGCAGCCAGTCCCAGTCGTCGATGCGGGTGTCGAAGAAGGTCTTGCTGCCACGCCAGCCGCCGACCAGGTGGAAGAGGCCGTCGACCTGTCCGTGCTCGGCGTCCAGGTGGTCGGCCCAGTCGTGGACCTCCTGCGGGTCCAGCAGGTCGATGACCTGGCCGCTGATCCGGGCGCCGGGGACGGCCGCGCGGACGGCGTCCATGGCGGCGTCCAGTCGCTGGGCGTCACTGCCGGCCGCGACGACGGTCGCGCCGCCGGCGGCGAGGCGGCGCAGCGTGGCGCGCCCGGCGGGGCCGGTGGCACCGGCGACGGCGACGACCCGGCCGGTCAGCGAGGGGGTCGGTGAGGCGGTGGTCATGCGGCGGCTCCCTGGATGCCCGCACCGGTGATGCCGGTGGTGGCGGCGATGACGCCGCTGAGCTTCTTGGAGAGGGCCTCGTAGAACATGCTCAGCGGGAATTCGTCCGGCAGCACAGCGTCGCACAGGGCCTTGTTGAGGGCCTTGCTCTCGTTGATGTCGAGCGGGAGCGCGTCGGGGCCCTTGGCCCAGGTGGAGGCGGGGTGCGGGGTGAGGTAGCGGGAGACCAGCTGGTAGGCGGCGATCCAGTGGGCGGTCTTGGGGCGGTCGATGCCGTCCCGGTAGAGGGTCTCGATCTCGCCGCAGAGTGCGTTGGTGACGTCGGCGACGCGGTCCCAGTCGATGCTGAGGCGGTTGTCGCGCCAGCGCAGCGCGTCGTGCTTGTGCAGGTAGGCGAAGAGCAGCTGGCCGCCGAGGCCGTCGTAGTTGCGGACGCGGTCGCCGCTGACGGGGAAGCGGAACATCCGGTCGAAGAGGATCGCGTACTGCACGTCGCGGCCCTGGGCGTAGCCCTCGGCCTCCAGGCGGACGGCCTCCTTGAAGGCGGTCAGGTCGCAGCGGAGCTCTTCGAGTCCGTACATCCAGAACGGGCTGCGCTGCTTGATCATGAAGGGGTCGAAGGGCAGGTCGCCGTGGCTGTGGGTGCGGTCGTGGACGAGGTCCCACAGGACGAAGGTCTGCTGGGCGCGCTGCTGGTCGTCGAGCAGGCCGGCGGCGTCGGCGGGGATCTCCAGGCCGAGCAGGTCGACGGCGCTGGTGGTGACGGCGCGGAAGCGGGCCGCCTCGCGGTCGCAGAAGATGCCGCCCCAGGTGAAACGTTCCGGCGCCTTGCGGACGGCCACGGTCTCGGGGAAGAGGACGGCCGAGTTGGTGTCGTAGCCGGCCGTGAAGTCGGTGAAGGTGATCGGTACGAACATCGGGTTGTCGAAGCGGGTGCGCTCCAGCTCGGCGAGCCAGTCGGGCCAGACGACGCGCAGCAGGACGGCTTCCAGGTTGCGGTCCGGGTTGCCGTTCTGGGTGTACATCGGGAAGACCACGAGGTGCTCGATGCCGTCCTCGCGCCGGGCCGCGGGCTGGAAGGCCAGCAGGGAGTCCAGGAAGTCGGGCTCGCGGTAGCCGGTCCCGGCCCACTTGCGCAGGTCCGCGCGGACGGCCGTGAGGTAGTCGGCGTCGTGCGGGAAGAGCGGGGCGAGCTCCTCGACGGCCGTCAGGACGGTCTCCACCAGCGGGTCGACGGTGTGCCGCTGCACGGCGGACAGGTCGATGGAGCCGTCCTTGGACTGCAGGGGGCGCAGCGCCTCGACGGAGCCCTTGAGCCGGAGCCAGGCCGGGTGGCCCGCGTGCGACTGGACGGGAGCTTCGGCGGCCACAGCGAGCCTTGGCGAAAGATTCTGCATCTCTGACTCACTTCAACAGGAGTTATTTCGACAGATACACCATAGATACGGAAGGTTCTCCTGTTCAAGGGGGGGTCGGGTCGAAGACCCTCCTGCGCGCCGGTCCGGGGCCAGGTGTCCGCTATGTGGACGGGATTCCGGATGATCTGGACAGACCTGCCGACGGGATGCGAATCTCCCGCCATGCTCCCGGCGGTGATTCTGGTGGCCCGACGCCACATCGACCTGCTCCGGGTGTCCTCGTGCTGTTGTGCGCGCGGCTGTCGTTGCCGCTGCTGCTGACACCGGCTCGGACGGCACCGCGGACGCGGTGTCCTACGCCGACCTTGCCGCCTGTGTTCCGGCGCCGCCACCGGGGAAGCGTCCTGCCGTGGAACGGCGCGCCTGCCCCGTACCCGCGTCGGTCGCCCCTCCCCCGCCCCGCCCGGACCTTCACCTGGAGCCCGTCCATGCCTTCTCCCCGTACACCGCGCACCACCCTGCCGCTCGTGGCACTCCTGGTCGGCGCAGCCGCGCTGACCGCCTGCTCCCCGCAGGACACCGCCCCCTCCGCCGGGAGCACGGCCGCGGCCGGTGCCTCCGCGGGCGGGTGCGCCAAGGGCGCGCTGGCCACCCGGACGGCCGGCACGCTGGCCGTCGGCACCGACAAGCCCGCGTACGACCCGTGGTTCTCCGAGGACAAGCCGGAGAACGGCAAGGGCTTCGAGTCGGCCGTCGCCTACGCCGTGGCCGACCGGCTCGGCTACGCCAAGGACAAGGTGACGTGGGTGGTCAGCCCGTTCGCCAAGGCCACCTCGCCCGGTGCCAAGGACTTCGACTTCGACATCAACCAGGTGTCGATCAGCGAGGAGCGCAAGCAGGCCGTGAGCTTCTCCTCCGGCTACTACGACGTGCGTCAGGCGGTCATCGCGCTGAAGTCCTCCAAGGTGGCGGGCGCGAAGAGCATCGCCGACCTGAAGGGCGCGAAGCTGGGCGGCCAGGTCGGCACCACCAGCCTGACCACGATCACCGACACGATCCGGCCGACCCAGCAGCCGGCCGTGTACGACAGCAACGACCTGGCGAAGGCGGCGCTCAGGAACGGCCAGATCGACGCCCTGGTGGTCGACCTGCCCACCGCCTTCTACATCACCGGCGCCGAGGTGACCGACGCCCTGGTGCTCGGCCAGTTCGAGGGCGGCCCGCAGGGCGAGCAGTTCGGCCTGGTCCTGGACAGGGACAGCACGCTGACCGGCTGCGTCACCCAGGCCGTGGACTCGCTGCGCGCCGACGGCACGCTGGCCGCGCTGGAGAAGCAGTGGCTGTCCGACGCCGTCGCCGCGCCGGTGCTGAAGTGACGACGGAGCCCCCGGACGTCGAGCTGCTGAAGGGGGACGCCCCGGCCGGGGGGACGGCGGCATACCGCCCCTCCGCGCGGCGGCTGACCCACCAGGCGTACCGGCGCGGCCGGGCCAGGCGGTCGGCGCTCGTCGCCGGGCTGTCGACGGTGGCGACGGCCGTCGTGCTGGCCCTGCTCGTCGTCAGCTCGCCGGGCTGGGAGCGCACCCGGCAGACGTTCTTCGACCTCGGGTACGCCCGCGAGGCACTGCCCGAGGTGCTCCGCGGCCTGCGGGTGAACCTGGAGCTGATGGCCGTCTGCGGCGCGCTGATCCTCGTCCTCGGCCTGCTGCTGGCGGTGGCGCGGACGCTGCGCGGCCCGGTGTTCCTGCCGGTGCGGCTGCTGGCGACGGCCTATGTGGACTTCTTCCTCGGGCTGCCGATGATCATCTGCCTGCTCGCGATGATCACCGGCGTGCCGGCGCTGCGCCTCACCGGCGTGACCACCGACCCGCTGCTGCTCGGCGGTACCGCCCTGGTGCTGACGTACTCGGCGTACGTCTCCGAGGTGTTCCGGGCCGGCATCGACTCGGTGCACCCGAGCCAGCGGGCGGCGGCCCGCTCGCTCGGGCTGAGCAACGCGCAGACGATGCGGTACGTGGTGCTGCCGCAGGCGGTGCGGCGGGTGGTGCCGCCGCTGCTCAACAACCTGGTGTCGCTCCAGAAGGACACCGGGCTGGTGTCCATCGGCGGCGTGATCGACGCGGTGTACGCGGCGAAGATCCTCACCGGGCACAGCTTCAACTACACCCCGTACGTCGTCGCGGCGCTGGTCTTCATCGCGCTGACCATCCCGCTGACCCGCTTCACGGACTGGATCACCGCGCGGATGAACCGCCGCCAGCACCAGGGAGGAACGGTATGACCAGCGGGGAGTCCGAGCCGGTCCTGCGACTGGAGTCCGTCCGCAAGTCGTTCGGCGGCCAGGTCGTGCTGCGCGACGTGGACCTCGCCGTGCCCGAGCACTCGGTCACCGCGCTGATCGGCTCCTCCGGGTCGGGCAAGTCGACGCTGATGCGCTGCGCCAACCTGCTGGAGGAGATCGACGACGGCGCGATCTTCCTGGACGGCCAGGAGATCACCGACCCGAGGGCCGACGAGGACGCCGTCCGGCGCCGGATCGGCGTGGTCTTCCAGGCGTACAACCTCTTCCCGCACATGACCGTGCTCGACAACATCACGCTGGCCCCGCGCCGGGTGCACGGGCTCGGCCGGGACGAGGCGGAGAGCACAGCCGTCGAACTGCTGGAGCGGCTGGGCCTGGCGGCGAAGGCCCGGGAGTACCCGGACCGGCTCTCCGGCGGCCAGCAGCAGCGGGTCGCGATCGTCCGGGCCCTGGCCACCGGGCCCCGGCTGCTGCTGCTCGACGAGATCACCGCCGCCCTCGACCCGGAGCTGATCGGCGAGGTCCTGGCGGTCGTCCGCGACCTCAAGTCGCAGGGCATGACGATGGTGCTGTCCACCCACGAGATGGGTTTTGCCCGCGAGGTCGCCGACCAGGTCTGCTTCCTGGACGGCGGGGTGGTCCTCGAACAGGGCACGCCGGAGCAGGTGTTCGGCGATCCGCGGGAGCCGCGCACCCAGCAGTTCCTGCGCCGGATCGTCGCCGCCGGGCGGCTCGCCCCGGGCGGCTGAGGGGCGGCACGGGCCGGCGGGCACTCCGCCGGTCACCTCCGTGCGCCCCTGTTCGCGCCCTGACGTGCGTACCCGGGACCGGTGATCGTGGACGGTACGCCCGTACGCACCGGTCGAGAGGGGCGCCGATGCACGGCCCGGCCGTCGTCACCTGGCTGCTGGCAGCACTCACCGCCGCTGCCGCCGTCTCCTGCATCTCCCGGCTGCGCGGCTCACCCCGCGACGGCGGGCCGGCCGGCGGCCGGCATCTGCCGGCGCACGAGTCGGACGCCGCCGAGGCGCTGATGGGCCTGGGCATGGCGGCGATGGCCGCCGCCGGCTCCGCCGTCCCGGCAGAGGTCTGGGCCTGGCTGTTCGGCCTGCCCGCCGCCGGATTCCTGTTCGCCGCACTCGCACCGGGCCGGCCGGCCCGTCGGGCGCACCGGCTGCACCACGCGATCGGCGCGCTGGCGATGACGTACATGGCGCTCGCGATGGCGGGCTCCCCTGCGCACGCCCATCACGCCGCCGCCGGTCTCCCGCTGCTCACCGGCGGGCTGCTGCTGTACTTCGGCGGCTACAGCCTCTGGGCGGGCAGCCGCCTGCTGGCCACTCCGGGCGGCGGGATCCGGACGGGCACCGCCGGGCTGCCGCAGGCGTGCCGGCTGACGATGGGGATCGGCATGTTCGCGATGCTGCTGACGCTCTGACGGCGGGCGCCGGGCACGGATCGGGCCGGAGTCGGGCACGGATCGGGCAGGGGCCGGGCAGGGGTCGGGCAGGGCCGCGTGGCGTTGGTCACTGGTGCCGGGAAGCCGTTCCACCCGGGCCGGGGAGCGCATAGGTTGGCCGGGAGCGCACTGTCGCGCTCCGTGCGTACTGGGGGTTCCCCTGCCATGACGGCCCTTCTCGGCCTCTTGTTGCTCGGACTGCTGCTGTCGACGGTGGCGCCACGCCTGCTGGCCCGGGCGCGGTGGGTGGAGCGGGAGCCGGTACTCGGGTTGCTGGTGTGGCAGTGCCTGGTCGTCGCGGTACTGCTGTGCTGCGCACTCGCACTGCTGCTGGCCACCTCCGCCGCACTGCCGGGGCTGAGGGTGCTGCTGTTCTCCGGTGCTCCGCACGGAGTGGAGGCGGCGTACGGGTTGCAGGGGGCGGAGGGCTGGGGGCGGCTGTGTGCCGCGCTGCTGGCGGCGGGCGGCTTGCAGACCCTGTTCGCACTGACCCGTGAAGTCCGCTCGGCGCGGGCGCTGCGCGGTCACCGGCATGCGGAACTCGCCCGGCGTGCACCGGAGTTGCCGATCTCGATCGGCGCCTGGCGCAGTCGCCGGCAGCGACGTGAGCAGCTGGTGGTGCTGGAGAGCGTCAGCCCGGAGGCGTGGTCGCTGCCCGGCCACCGGTCCCGCCTGGTGGTCACGACCGGTGCGTTGCAGCAGCTCACCGACCGGGAGTTGGCGGCCGTGCTGAGCCATGAGCGCGGGCATGTCCGGGCCCGGCACCACTGGCTGTCGCAGTGCGCGCAGGCGCTGGCGACGGGCTTCCCGGGGGTCGGCGTGTTCAGCGCGTTCCGCGACCAGGTCGGCGAGCTGGTGGAGTTGGCCGCCGACGACCGGGCGGCACGCCGGCACGGGCGGCTGACGACCGCGCTGGCACTGGCCGAACTGAACCTGGGACGCGGGGTGTTCGGAGCCTGCCCGCCCGGCCTGGCGCAGTCCCCGCGCCGGGTGGACCGGTTGCTGGCAGGCCGGCCGCGGCTGTCGGTGACGCACCGTCTGCGGCTCACGGCGGCGGCCCTGGCGGCACCGGTCGCGGCGCTGCTGCTGGCGGCGGCGCCGGGGATCTCGGCGCTGTTCTGAGCCCGGCGCGAGGACGGCCGGCCGGGCGCGAGCGGTGGGGTCAGCGCCGCAGCGGTGGGATCAGCGCCGGGTCGGCGCCGGGCCGGCCGGGCAGTCGGCGCTCCCGGCGAGGGTGCGCCCGAGCACCTCGCGGTGCAGCGGACGGGCCTCCTGGTAGCGCCTGCGGCCGTCCTCGGTGAGGGTCACGAAGATGCCGCGGCGGTCGAGCTTGCACATGTCCCTGGAGACCAGGCCGGCCTTCTCCAGGCGCCCGACCAGCCGGGACAGCGCGCTCTGGCTGAGGTGGACCTTCTCGGCGAGTTCCTGCACGCGCAGCAGCCGGTCGTTGCCCGACTCCGCGTCCTCCGCAAGGCGCTCCAGCACCTCGAACTCACTCATGCCCAGGTCGTGGCGCTCGCCGAGTTCACGGTCGAGGGCACAGGCGGTGGCGGCGTGGCGGGCCAGCAGGTCGCGCCAGCCTGTCACCAGGGCCGCATCTGCGGTGGGGTCGAGTTCGGACACATCGCCAGAGTAGCACATGCTCAGGAACTTATTGCGTTCACACTATATTTACTTGCATTGATTGCACATGCATGTAGTGTCCTCCCCATGACCGCCACACGCCGCTCCGATTCAACCCCTCACCTGCCAGGGCCAGCTGACCTGCCGTCGCACCCCGAGCAGAACTGGACACCCCGCCTCTGGGGCACCCTCGTCGTCCTCTGCGCCGCCATGTTCCTCGACGCCCTCGACGTCTCGATGGTCGGCGTCGCACTGCCCTCCATCGGCACCGACCTGAACCTCTCCACCTCGGCCCTCCAGTGGGTCGTCAGCGGTTACGTCCTCGGCTACGGCGGCCTGCTCCTGCTCGGCGGCCGCGCCGCCGACCTGCTCGGACGGCGCCGGGTCTTCCTCGTCGCCCTCGCGGTCTTCGCCGCCGCCTCCCTGCTCGGCGGTCTGGTCGACAACGGCGGGCTGCTGATCGGGGCGCGCTTCCTGAAGGGCGTCAGCGCCGCGTTCACCGCCCCCGCCGCCCTGTCGATCATCACCACCACGTTCCCCGAGGGGCCGGCCCGCAACCGGGCCCTGTCCATCTTCACCACCTGCGGCGCGAGCGGCTTCTCGCTCGGCCTGGTGCTCAGCGGCCTGCTCACCTCCGCCGGGTGGCGCTGGACCTTCCTGATGCCCGTACCGGTCGCCCTGATCGCCCTCGTCTTCGCCGCCCGGCTGCTGCCCCGCCAGGCCCGCGACGAGCGCGCCGCCGGCGGCTACGACGTGGCCGGCGCGATCACCGGCACCACCGCCGTCCTGCTGCTGGTGTTCACCGTCACCGAGGCCCAGGGCGCCGGCTGGCTGAGCCTGCGCACGATCGGGTCGCTGATCGCCGCGGCCGCCCTCGCCGTCTCCTTCATCCTGATCGAGCTGCGCACCCCGCACCCGCTGGTGCGCCTGGGCATCTTCCGCAACGGCGGGGTCGCCCGGGCCAACCTGGTCGCCTTCACGCTGTTCGGCTCGTACGCCGGCTTCCAGTTCATCGTGACGCTCTACCTGCAGCGACTGCTCGGCTGGTCCGCCCTGGAGATGGCCTTCGCCCTGCTGCCGGCCGGTGCGCTGGTCGCCCTGTCCGCGACCCGGATGGGCAGCGTGGTCGACCGCTTCGGCACCAGCAGGCTGCTGCCGATCGGCGTGCTCGCCCTGCTGCTCGGCTACGCGACGTTCCTGCGGCTGGGCGAGCACAGCGGCTACGTCGCACTGGTGCTGCCGAGCATGGTGCTGCTGGGGATCGGCTTCGCGCTGGCCTTCCCGTCCGTCAACATCGCCGCCACCAACGGCGTCGCGGACGAGGAGCAGGGGCTGGCGTCCGGCCTGGTCAACACCGCCATGCAGGTCGGCAGCGCGATCGTGCTGGCGATCGTCACCGCGGTGATCACCGCGGGCAGCGGCGGCGGCGAGAGCCCGCAGGCGCAGCTGGACGGCTACCGCCCGGCGCTCCTGCTGGTGGTCGCGGTGGCCCTGCTGGGGCTGGTCGTGGCAGCGGCCGGTGCGGTGATCGACCGGCGGCGGCCGGCTCCGGTGGCGGTGCCGGACTACGACTACCCGTCGGCGAAGTCCGCCAGCGAGGTCGGGGCCGACGAGGTGCTGAGCGGGCGCTGACGCGGGCTCAGGAGTCGAACGGAGCCGGTTCCACCAAACCCCCGTGTTGGTGGAACCGGCTCCTCCGTACGCAACCGTCCCCTCGTGCCCCTGCGATGTGCGGGTACGACGGTTTCGGCGGGCTTCCGCGCCAGTATATTGGCCGGGAGCCAACGAACGTACGGAGCAGACACGATGGCACCTCGCGGGGATTCGGTCAACGAGGAAATGCGCCAACGCTCCCGGCGCCGCATCATGCGGGCCACCGTGGAGCTCGTCGACCAGCACGGGTACACGGGCACGACCCTGGCCGACATAGCCGAGCGCGCCGGGCTCGCGCGGGGGCTGCTGTCGTACTACTTCGACGGGAAGCGGCTGCTGATGCAGTCGGCGACGCACCGGCTGATGCACCTGGAACTGTCCGCCGCGCTGGCCGGCCTCACCGCCGGGGCCTCACCGGAGGAGCGGCTGGCGCGGGCGATCGACGCGGTGCTGGGCGTCGCGATGGCGCACCCCCGGGTGATGCGCTCGCATCTCGCCCTGATCCTCGACCCCGACACGGGCTCCTTCGTGAAGGATCCGGAGCAGCGGCAGCTCGGCGCGATCCTCCAGGAACTGCTGCGGGACTGGGGCGCGCCGGATCCGCCCGCCGAGCACGCGGTGCTGCGCAGCGCGCTGATGGGAGGCTGCATCGGGGTGCTGCTGCCGGGTGCGGAGCTGCCGCTGGCGCCGATCCGCGCGGACCTGTTCGGCCGCTACGGTCTGGCCTGGGAGCTGGGACTGCCGCCGCAGCCGGCGCCGCCGGACCGGACGACGCCCCCGGCGCGGGCCTGAGGGCCTGCGCCGGGGGCGGTGCCGGGCCGGGTCAGCGCTCGGCGAGGATCGAGGCGAGCAGGTCGATGGTCTGGCCGGGCGTCAGGCTGTCCACGCAGAGGCGTTCCATGACCTGGATGTAGGCGTCGACGTCGTCGCGCTTGTCGAGGTAGAGCGCGCTGGTGAGCTGTTCGAGGTAGACGACGTCGGCGAGGTCCTGCTCGGGGAAGCGCAGGATGGAGAACGCGCCGCTCTCGCCGGCGTGGGCGCCGAAGCGGAACGGCATCACCTGGATGACGACGTTGGGCTGCTCGGCGATGTCGATCAGGTACTGGAGCTGGCCGCGCATCACCTTGGGCCCGCCGACGGGGCGGCGCAGCGCGGCCTCGTCGATGACCGCCCACAGGCGGGGGCTGTTGCCGTCGGTGAGCAGCTTCTGCCGGCGCAGCCGCAGGCTGACCCGGCGCTCCAGCTCCTCGTCGCTGATCACCGGGCGGCTCTGCCCGAACACGGCGCGGGCGTACTCCTCGGACTGCAGGAGGCCGGGGACGAACTGCACCTCGTAGGTGCGGATCAGGGTGGCCGCCTCCTCCAGGCCGACGTAGGTCTGGAACCAGCCGGGCAGCACGTCGTTGTAGCTGTGCCACCAGCCCGACTTGTTGGCCTCGCGGACCAGGCCGAGCAGCGCCTCGCGCTCGATGCCGTCGGTCACGCCGTAGAGGCTGAGGAGGTCGGCGACGTCGCGCTCCTTGAAGCTGACGCGGCCGAGCTCCATCCGGCTGATCTTGGACTCGGAGGCGCGGATGGCGTACCCCGCGTCCTCGCGGGTGATTCCCCGCCCTTCGCGGAGCCGGCGGAGCTGGGAGCCGAGGAGGATCCGGCGAACCATCGAGCCGCCGCCCGGCTGAACTGTGGTCATGCGGTCCAAACCTCCACCTTGGGCAAACAGCGCACAGTCTGCCATCAGTTGAGCGCTCACGGTGCCCGTACTGACGGATGTATCTATCAGTTCTGCACCTCGGGCACCAGAATGCACGTGCATCCGGCGCTTGCATATGCCAGCGATACGACTGCACGTGAATCGACTCTTGCATCTGCAGTGAGCGCAGAGGACCATGGTGCACGTGCACCTGCACATCCCTGGCATTCCCGCGGGTACCGCATCGACCCTGTGCGCGACACCGCACACCAGCCCGGCAGCGCTGCGGCGCAACCGGGCACTTGTGTGCGCGCAAGGGCCGTACGAGGCGGCAGCCCAACGGCCGAGCGAGTCGGAGGTGACCGGCATGACCCCGGCGGGTCCAGCCGTGTCGGCCCCCTTATGGGAGGAGCTCTTCATGAGCACCGGTACGGCCTTGGCGGTCGACCCCCACGTGGTCACCTGTACGCTCGCTCCCCGCTTCGAAGCCGTCAGAACCGCGCGCGACTTCGCCAGAACGACGCTCCACCGCTGGGGACTCGGTGACCTGTTCGACGATGTCGCACTGGTCGCCTCGGAGCTGGTGACCAACGCCCTGCGGCACGCCGTCGGCGCCCGGCCCGAAACGGGCCCGTCCGCCGGCGACCTCGCCGCCTTTCCCGCCCAGGGCGGACCGCAGCAGGCCATGGACGGCCGGCTGCCGATCCGAATAAGCCTGGTGCACCGCTCACCGCAGGTGGTCTGCGCGGTCAGTGACCCGAGCAGCAACGGGCCGGTCGCCCGGGAGGCCGATTTCGTGGCCGAGTCCGGCCGGGGCCTGCACCTGGTGGACTCCTTCAGCCGCTCGTGGGGCTGGCACCCGCTGGCCGGCGCCGGCAAGGTGGTCTGGGCGCTCTTCGAGGCCGAGGACCCGGGTGCGGCCGCGGCCCGCGAGGCGCTCGGGCGGCACCGCCGCTCGGCCTGACGGCCCGCCGGCGCGGAGCCGGACCACGGGCCCGCCACACGGGCCCGCACACGGGGCGGGAACCGAGCGGACGCCGGTGACCCGAGAAGACGAAAACGGCCGTCGTGGTGTCAGCACCCACGACGGCCTCCTGACAGTGACGGCGGAGACGGTGACCGCGCCTCAGAGCCCCAGGTGGTCGAACTCCCCGTCCTTCGCGCCGAGCAGCAGCGCCGCTATCTCGGCCCGGGTGTAGATGAGCGCCGGACCGTCCGGAAAGCGGGAGTTGCGCATCGCGACACTGCCGTCCGGCAGTGCGGCGAACTCGACGCAGTTGCCCTGGGAGTTGCTGTGCCGGCTCTTCTGCCAGAGCACTCCCTGCAGGTCAGCAGCCGCCATGCCGTTGTACGTGTGGTGCATAGAAATCTCCCGAAGAGACCGGAGTAGTCGTCCAGTTCGGCGCCCGGCCCGAAAGGCCGCGGTGTTCGAGGCCCGGCCCCCCTGCCGGCCCGGCACGCGCCTCACTTGACGTGATGATAGCCGCAGTGCACGTGCATCAGCACGGGACATTGCAGGTGCACCGGATCCTCCGAACCAGGTGGAACCATCCGCGACCTGCCCGGCCGACGGTATGTAAGCGGACATAGCTGACCGAAACGCAGGCCCCGCGATAACCGCCCGTAGGCGGCCCCCAGCAAAATGTTGATCTTCGGATGCCGGGAGTCGCCCGGCCGTGACCCACAGTCAGTCATCGCACGGGCTGTGATAGATGTCACTCGGGTCGCACCTGGCGCCCGCCCGACGGCCGGCGGCACCCGCGGGCCACCGGCCGTCGGGCCGACCGGCGCGCGCCGACCGGTCGAGCGCCGGTCGGAGTGACGGGGACCCGACGAATTAGCTGACGGATTTGTCGTCCTATGACCGAAATGACGGCATGCCTACCGTCCGATATGGGCAGCCGACTGCGACTCGGCCGGGCCGATGTCCTACGATCTCCGCCATGAGCACCGCAGCCATCCCGGGCGCGCCACTGCCCGTCCGCACTCCAGGCTCCCGTGCGCGGGGGCGCCACCGTCGACCCGAGCGCCCCGAGATCCCGGCCGGCTCCCCGGCCCTGGTGCTCGCCGTGCCGGCGACCGCAGGGCCCGAGTCCCGGTCCGTGGTCGACGAGCTCCTGTCGATCGTCCGCAGCGAGCAGTCCGGCGTCCAGACCGCCGCGGCCTACCTCCCGGACGCGTCCGGCCAGGCCACCGAGCCGGGCGTCGCCGACCTGATCGCCCAGGCCCTGCAGGCCGGCCTGCCCGCACCCGTGGTGGTGCCGCTGCTGCCCGGCCCGCACGGCTACCTGGACGGCCTGCACGCGCTCGCCGCCGGCTCCGGCGCCGTCATCACCGACGTGCTCGGCCCGCACCCGCTGCTGGCCGAGGCCGTCCACGTCCGGCTGTCCGAGGCCGGGCTGGCCCGCGCCGACCGCGCCCGGCTGTTCGCCATCGCCACCGCGGCCGACGGTGTGGTCCTCACCACCGTCGGCGGCGAGGAGGCGGCCGACGCCGCCGGGATCACCGGTGTACTGCTCGCCGCCCGCCTCGCCGTGCCGGTCGTCGCCGCCGCCCTGGACGTGCCCGGCTCGGTGGCCGCGGCCGTCGAGCACCTGCGCGCCACCGGCTCGCAGCGCCCCGCGCTGGCCCCGCTGGTGATCGGCCCGGAGGCCGACCCCGAGCTGCTCGCCACCGCCGCCGAGGAGACCGGCTGCCCGAGCGCGGCCCCGCTCGGTGCCTACCCGACGGTCGGCCAGCTGATCGCCTCCACCTACCTGGCCGCCCTCGAAACGGCCCTGGCCGCGGCGGAGCAGGCCCTGGAGCCGGCCCCGGAGCACGAGCAGGCCGAGGCGGAGTAGCGCGCGCCGTACGACAGTCGGTGGGGGCCCCGGACTCGTCCGGGGCCCCCACCGCGTTCAGTGCACCGGCGCCAGGCGGCCGGTCGGGGCCGCCGCGTCCCGCAGCGCCGGCGCCGGGGTCAGCACCGGCCGGGGCGCGGCCGTCAGCTCGGGAGCCGGCACGGTGGCGGCGTTCCACCGCGGCACGGCGGCGCCGCCCGCACCGGCCCCGACGACCCGGACGGCGGTGGACTCCCCCGCCCTGCGCAGCAGGACGTCCGGGGCCGGGGCCCCCTGGTCCAGCCAGAGTTCGCTGCCGCCGAACTCGCAGTCCAGCACGACGAGGACGTCCGGCTGCCCGTCGGGCTCGGCGCGCAGCGCGATGCCGGCCTTGCGGTACCCCGTCAGGAGGCTGCGGCTGAAGGTGACTCCCGCTCCGGCGAGCTGGTGGCGCTCGGTGGCGACGGCGTAGTCGGACTGGCCCGCGGCGTCGATCAGCAGGCCGTCGAAGACGGTGCCCCGGTCGCGGCCGAGCGCGTGCAGCGACACTCCCCCGGCGCCGTTGCCGTACAGCACGCTCGCGGAGTAGTCGAAGTCGTTGAGGTAGGCGCCGTGTTCGATGCCCCAGCCGCCGTTGTGGTAGCCGACGAATCCGGTGACGACGTGGTGGTACCTGGCGTTGAGCCAGACGAAGATGCCGTCCCGCAGGTTGTTGTGGGCGAGGCAGCGTTCGAACGTCCAGACGCCCTCACTGGTCTCCGGCCACTCGAAGCCGGAGGCCCCGGTGGCGCCCTGGACGCCGACGGCGACGCAGTCCCGCGCCACGCCGCCCGTCCCGGCGCCGAGGCTGAAGCCCGTCAGGCGGTAGGCCCGGGGGTTCGGTTCGCGCACGGTGCGGGAGGCGACGCAGGACTCGTACACGATGTCGTCGGAGGGGCCCTGCGGGGTGCGGGTGTCGGCCGGGCCGTCCCACCAGTAGGCGTCCTCCCAGGTGTCGTGGCTGATGCAGCCGCGGAAGGTGATGCCGTGGCTGCCGTGCGGGACGAAGGCGTGGTTGCCGGCGTCGCGGACGACCACGCCCTCGACCACGGTGCCCCGGCTGCTGTCGGCGAGCAGGTGGAAGTGCAGCCCGTACCGGCCGGTGACGGGGGCGGTGATCGGGGCCGCTCCGGTGGGGGACGTCCAGGTCTCCGCCGTCCCGGTGCGCGGGCCGAGCCAGCGCAGGGCCGCGTGCCGGACGTCGGCCGGCCGGGAGCTGGTCAGGTGGACGTGGGCCCGGCCGCCGGGCGTGCCCTCGACCCGGACGTTGCGGGTCAGGTTGAGCACCTCGGCGCCGACGGTGACGCCGCCTCCGGCCGCGACCCTCGGGTGCGCGAAGGCCAGCGCCTCCCGCAGGGTGACGGTGGCTCCGCTGACGGACGCGACCGTGCAGAGGTCGTAGCGGGTGGAGAAGTCCGCCGTGTCGGGGGGCGCGGTGGGGGTGACGGCGAGTTCGTCGCCGGGCTGCCAGCCGGTGGGAGCGGCGGCCAGCACCAGCTCGGTGTCGCCCGCCGCCAGCGCGGTGGCGGCGCGCACCCAGGCCGTCCGCGCGGCGCCGTCCAGCCGCAGGTAGCCGGAGCCGGTGACCCAGAGACCGGTGTCGGTGGCGAGGACGGCCGCACCGTCGCCCCGGAAGCGGCGCTCGTCGACGGCGGGGAAGCGCAGGGCGTGGACGGCGGCGCCGGCCGGGGCGAGCGCGAGTGCGCCGCGGACCTCGACGTTCCCCGCCGAGTCGAGGGTGAGGGTGCGGTCGGCGGCGAAGACCAGCGCGCCGCCCGGCTCGACGAGCAGGGAGCCGACGGTGGCGTCGGTGTCGAGCAGCACGCTGTCGGTGATCCGTACGGCGCTGCCGGGGCCGGGTAGGGCGCCGCCCCAGCCGGCCGGGTCGGACCAGCGGCGGCCGTTCTCGTCCAGCGCGGGCGGCGGGCCCGCGGCCGGGCCGGGGTGCTCGTGACCGGGACTCAGGCCCGGTGCGGCGGTGCCGGGTTCGGTCGCTTTCGTGGCGCTCTGCGGTGAATTGACCGAATTGTCCATGGAGCGGCGGAGCAGTTCCTCGCCCGCGACGACGGCGGCAACGGTGCCGGCTGCGAGCCCGCGAAGCAGCGTTCGACGGGGTATGCCCCGCAGTGTCCAGGATTGCCGCTTTCTCCCGGACTGTCGGGTTGTACCAGATTGCCCCGTAGGGCCGTTGGTCCCGGAGGGCGGCTCCTCGCCCTCCGGTTGCGAGCTCCCGTCGGTCATGGTTTCGTGCCCTCCCGCCGGCCCCCACGGCTTCGCGCCGACCCTCTGAAGGATAGGCAGATCTCCTCCGCGGCACGGGTTTTGCCCGAAATCGGTCATTTCTGATCATGAGGACCCAGGCCGCACAGGGGTCGCGCATCAAACGTGACGAGCGTCACACATGTTTGCAGTTTGAACTTAAGTCTGCTTAACGTGCTCCCCGTTCGTGGTCACACGAACCCAGTTCATCCGCAACGCCGAGGCCTGCCGTCGGATGCGCTGGCAGCGCGAAAAACGCACCACGGCAGGCGCGGGGGACCCAGGTAAGCCGCCCCGGACCGGTCAAGTACCGGCTCCAGGGCTAGGGGTGAAGCCGTGCTCACAGCACGGCCGGGCAACTC
Organism: Kitasatospora sp. NPDC057223; assembly: GCF_042669755.1. Lineage (NCBI taxonomy): Bacteria > Bacillati > Actinomycetota > Actinomycetes > Kitasatosporales > Streptomycetaceae > Kitasatospora > Kitasatospora sp. NPDC057223. The sequence continues at coordinate 17,652 of NZ_JBHUWW010000153.1, forward strand.
CAGCCCGAATCCGACAGCTCACCTCGCAGGCGTGGGAGAGGATCACGTCTTCATGCTGACCACCAACGGCACCCGTCTGTCCAGCCGTACCGCCCGTCGCCTGATCGCCGCCGTCGGCGTCGCGGGTGTCGGCCTCACGATCCCGTGCCTCACCGCCGGTACCGCGGGCGCCGCAACCGTCGCCACCTGGGACAAGGTCGCCCAGTGCGAGAGCGGCGGGAACTGGAGCATCAACACCGGCAACGGCTTCTACGGCGGCCTCCAGTTCACCAACAGCACCTGGGCCGAGTTCGGCGGCACCGCGTTCGCCTCGCGCGCCGACCTCGCCACCAAGGACCAGCAGATCGCGACGGCCGAGAAGGTCCTCGCCGTCCAGGGCCCCGGCGCCTGGCCGGTCTGCTCCGTCCAGGCCGGCCTGACCAAGGGCGGCGCCGCCGCCTCGGTCGACACCGGCGCCCCGGCGGCCGCCAAGCCCACCACTCCGGCGGCCCCGGCCCCCTCGGCCCCGGCCACCGCCAAGCCGGCCGCCCCGGCCACCGGCGACAGCTCCGCGAGCAGCTCGAAGGGCTCCTCGGCCGGCAAGTCCTGGAACGGCAACAAGTCCTGGTCGCAGCAGGGCGGCCACGACAGCACCCGCACCTACACCGTGCTGGCCGGCGACTGGCTGTCCGGCATCGCCGACAAGAACAACGTCCAGGGTGGCTGGGAGCGTCTGTACGAGCTCAACAAGTCCGTCCTGACCGAGGGCGCCGACGTCATCTACCCGGGGCAGCACCTGGCCCTCGGTGACGCGGCCCAGGGCGCCACCAAGGCGTCCAGCACCGACTCCTCGGGCAAGAAGTTCGACTGGTTCAACCGGTCGGGCTCCTCGGCCACCGCTGCGGCGTCCACCTCCACGGACACCGCGGCGAAGCCCGCCGCGGCCGAGCCGGCCGCCGCGACCACCACCACGGCGGCCGCCACCCAGGCGCCCGCCTCCGGCAGCATGGCCGCCGCGGTCTCCTTCGCGCAGTCGAAGGTCGGCCAGGCGTACATCTACGGCGGTACCGGCAACGGCGGCTGGGACTGCTCGGGCCTGACCCAGGCGGCGCTGCGCGCGGCCGGCGTCTCGATCCCGCGGGTGGCCGCCGACCAGGCCGCCGCCAGCACGCACGTCTCGCTGGACAACCTGCAGCCGGGCGACCTGCTGTTCTGGTCCAACAACGGCAGCGACTCGGGCGTCTACCACGTCGCCATCTACACCGGCAACGGCAGCTACGTCGAGGCCGCCAACCCCGCCGCGGGTGTCCGCACCCAGACCGTCGCCAACTGGGCGCCGGACTTCGCCGGCCGGGTCTGATCCGGCAGCACCACCACAGCAGGCAGAGGCCGCCGTCCCCCGGGAGCAGTTCCCGCGGGGCGGCGGCCTCGCCGTGCCCGCGGCCAGGTCCGACGGCGGCAGACCTGGCCGGATCCCGGGCGAACGGGCATGCTGGCGATCCGTACCCGAGGAGGAGTCGCCATGGCCAAGGTCACCGTCACGCTCGAATCCGATCTCGCGATCGAGGTGATGCTGCTCTCCGGGACGAGGAGCCCGCAGGACGCGGTGGAACTCATCGTCCGGGACTACCTCGCCAGGGGCCACCGCACGGAGGCCCGGACGGGCGACGCGGCGGACGGACAGCGCGTCACCCAGGCCCCGCCGGTCGTCCAGGAGGGCTGACCGCACCCTGCGGGCGGCAGCGGACAGCAGTGGGCCCCCGGAGCGTCCAGGACGCTCCGGGGG
>NZ_JBHUWW010000154.1:0-19404 GCF_042669755.1 Kitasatospora sp. NPDC057223
CGCCTGAGATCGGCCGCCGCCCAGGGGGAGGAACTGCTGCGCCGCTACGGCTACCGCAAGGCGATCGTCCTCGGCCGGTTCGTCCCGCTGGTCCGTACGGTGCTCAGCCCGCTGGCGGGCGTCCTGGACGTCCCCACCCGGACCTTCACCGTGTGGCAGATCGTCGCCGGGCTGCTCTGGTCGCAGAGCCTGGTGCTGGCCGGCTACTGGCTGGGCGCGGCCGTGCCGGGCATCGACCACTACCTGTGGCTGCTGGTCGGGGCCGTCGTGGTGCTCTCGATCCTGCCCCTGCTGATCCACCCGCGACGCGGCTCCCGCTGACGCGGCCTGCCAGGACGCCGGTGCGCCCGGCCGCGCAGTGCCTGCGTGAGGGTTGCGCGGCGGTTGCGACGCTGCAGGTGGAAGAGATGCGACGGGGATCGCAGCCGCTGGCGCCGCAGGCCTCGGCCCGCCGGCCGAGGGGCCGGGGCACGCCCCGCTCGCCTCTGACCGCCACCCGTCGGGTCGGGTCTGCTTCCATACGGCTCAGTGGGCAGTGTCGGGGCCTGGTCGCGTTCGTTGGGGATCAGATCGGCCATGTCCGTGCAGAACGGCTCGCCGGGCCTCGCCAGGTCCGAGTCCGGGATGTCGTGCCTGACGGTCTTGGGGAGTTCGGTCAAGGCGTCGGGTAGTTGAGCCGGCCGCCGTAGCACCAGAGTGCCGTTTCGCTGGTCGGCTGCCGAACGACCGCCTCGCGGGCAAGCCCGCCGTCTTCACTGCTGGACGGTGCCCTCCGGCGCTGACTCGGTCTCCCGACCGTCCGCCGGCCCCGGTCGGCCTGCTCGGCCGGGGCCGGCGGGAGCGGTGTTCCCGGCAGGACCTCGGGCCGGGTCAGGGGGTCTCGGTCATCCGGGCGCCCAGACCGTCGCGGGTGGTGAGAAAGGCGGTCGCGGGCAGGGTGCCGTCGGCTGCCCGCTCCGCCTCGGCGGTGGCCGGGTCGGTGCTGGCGAAGGTCCCGGCTCCCTGGCCGCCGGCGTCCCAGGTGTTGCCGGCCGACTGCACGGCAGGCCCGAGCCTGGTGTCCCGTCCGTTGGCGGCTGCGACGTTGCCGCTGAGGGCGGCGGCTGCGGAGGGCAGGTAGAAGCCGGCCACGGCGTTGCGGAAGGCGGTGTTGCCGGTCAGCCGGAGCCGGCCCGGGTTGCCCTCGTCGTTGAAGCCGAGCCCGGTGTTGTCCCAGGCCGCGTTGTCGGACACCCGGTGCGCCACCGCCGCGCGGGAGTCGCCGCCGCCGAGTGTGAAGCCGTTGCCCGCGCCGTGCCAGTCCGCCACCTTCCACCGGTTGACGCCGTTGCCGTACGACCAGTTGCCTTCGACCGTGACCGGGCTGGCGAATCCGCCCAGGTCGAGGCCGTCGGTGGCGTTGTGGTAGAACCGGCAGCCCCGAACGGTGTTGCCCTCGCCCGAACCGAACGTGACGCCCAGTCCGATACCCCCGGCGCCGTGCGAGGCGTCGTCGTGGTTGTTGAAGAAGTCGCTGTCGAGGACGGTGTTGCCGATCGTGCCCGCGTCGCGCAGGACGAGCCCGGAGCGCGCATTGTCGTGGAAGGACAGTCGCCGGAAGACGCTGTACCCGCAGCCGCGGCAGACGTAGGCGTGGTTGGCGGAACCGAAGAGCTCGAGCCCCTGGACCGTCCAGTGGCTCGCCTGCTGGGTGATAGCCCACTCGGCCGCCGGCAGCGCGGAGGCGTCGATGACGGGCCGCTCCTCGCGGTAGTTGCTCAAGGTGATGCGGTCCTCGGCTGTGCCGCTCGTGGTGATCGCCACCGGCTCGGTCAGCCGGTACGTGCCGCCGCGCAGGGAGATCGTCTGTCCCGGCCGCACGACGGAGACCGCCTTGCCGAGCGTCGCGTACGGGCGGGTGAGGCTGCCGTCGCCGGAGTCGGAGCCGGCCGGGGCCACGAAGATGTCCGCCGCCGACACGCCGGTGGTTGCCCCGCCCGGCAGCGCGGCCGCCGGTGACGCTGCGGGGGCGGAGGCCGACGACCGGGGTGCGGCGGAGGCGGACGGTGTCCCGGTGGCGGATGCCGTCGGGTCACCGCCCGGCCCGGCGGTCGTTCCGGCGGCCGGCGGCAGGCCGAGGGGGGCGGGGGCCGACCACGGAACGAGTGCACAGGTGATCGCCACGGCGACGGCGAGGGCCGCGGCCCCCGCGCCGGTCGCCACAGGCCTGGCCGCCAGCTGCCGGGCGACGTCGCCGAACCGGCCGAGTGCGGCGTGGGCCGCCGAGGCGGTCGCCCCCGGCAGGCTGTCGAGCAGGCCGTGAGGCACGATCAGCACGCCGATGCCGGGCAGCAGTCTCTCCGGTGGGACGAGTCCGCTGCGGTGGTCGCCGCAGGTCGGGCAGTCACGGGTGTGCCGGGTGAAGCGCTTGCGCCACACCGACGTGGTGTCGCCGTCCCAGCCCTGCGCCAGCACGGCAAGGCTGGGGCAACGGGGTACGGCGTCAAGGGCGCGTACCACGGCGCGCGCCTCCTCCAGCCGGGTCTTCATCCGCTGGAGGCGGACGGCCGTGTGCGGCGCGTCCAGCGAGAGCGCCGCCGCCACCTCGGCCCGGCTGAGGTCGCCGGCCACCTCCTGCCACCACAGGGCGAGCAGTTGCCGGTCCGCCGGGTCCAGCCAGCGGGCGGCGCGGACCAGGTCGCGCCGCTGGCCGGTCAGGACGATTTCGGCGACGCTGCGTTCGGCGAAGTCGGTGGCCGGGTCCGGCACGTCCAGGACGTCGAAGCGGTGCGGCACGTCAATAGCCCGGCGCCGGGCGTGCTGTTGGAGCTGGCGGTAGGCGATGGCGACCGCCCACGAGCGGAACCTGTCCGGTTCGCGCAGCGAGGGCAGGCCACGGACGACCCGCAGCATGGTCTCCTGCACGAGGTCGTCGACGTCGGCGGGTGTGTGCAGCGCGCGGCCGAGGATGTTGTAGATCAGCGGAAGGTGCGTCGCCACCAGGTGGTTCAGTGCGCGTTCGTCGCCCGCCTGGGCGTCGCGGACCAACGCGGCGACATCCGGAGACGTCTCGTGCTGATTGCCCGTGAGCACTACTGATCTCCTCGCCATCTCGCCGCAGCGGGATGCGGGACGGGCGCGCCGGAACCCCGGGGCGCCACCTGCCGGCATCCGGGCACGGCCGGTTACTGCTTGCGGAGTCCGCATCCTGGCACGGCCCTGACACGGCCGTAAAGCGGTCGCATCCGGCCGTCCACCGGGCCGGAGGCGGACGGCCCTGCGGAGGGCGCCCCCACTCGGTGAGAAAAAGTTTTCCGGGTTTCCGTTATCCGGGCGACGCCCGCTCGTCTACAACGAGTGCCGCCGCCCGACCGGGCCGTGGCGCGCACGGCGTCGGCCGGGCACCGCTCCCGCGGTCCCGGACCCGCCGTTCTCCCCCGAAAGGAGCACCTGTGCTCGCAACACCCGACCGGGCCCCCACCCGCGCCCGGCCGAGCCCCGCCCTGGTCCGTCGCCGGTCGTCGAGTGTGCTGTCGGCTCTGCTGCTGGCGGCCGGCGCCGCCGTCCTCGGCCTCACCGCCGCCCCCGCCGACGCCGCCGCGCTGCCCGCCGCGGGCACCTACCAGCTCGCCGTCGCCAAGAGCGGCAAGTGCATCGACGTGCCCGCCGCCTCCACCGCCAACGGTGCCCTCCTCCAGCAGTGGGGCTGCACCGCGGACTCCGACTGGCAGCAGTTCACCCTCACCCCCGTGAGCTCCGGCCGCTACCAGCTCGTCAACGTCCACAGCAAGAAGTGCATCGACGTGCCCGCCGCGTCCACCACCAGCGGCACCCAGCTCCAGCAGTGGGGCTGCGTCAGCAGCCAGACCAACCAGCTCTGGACCCTCACCCCCAGCGGCAGCGGCACCTACCAGATCATCAACGTCGGCAACGGCCTCTGCATCAGCGACCAGAACGCCTCCACCACCAACGGCACCGCCGTCATCCAGGAGACCTGCACCGCCAACTCCAACAAGCAATGGGCCTTCAAGCCCGTCGGCTCGACCGCCGCGGCCACGGTCGCCTCCGACGGCACCGGGAAGTACACGACCGTGCAGGCGGCGGTCGACGCCGTCGGCACCGGCAACGCGAGCCGGGTCGTCATCACGATCAAGCCGGGCACGTACCGGGAGAAGGTGACCATTCCGTCGACCAAGCCGTACGTCACGCTGCAGGGCCTCGGCGCCGCACCCGGGGACGTGGTGATCGTCGGCAACCGCAACGCCGGTACGTACGGCACCTCCGGCAGCGCGACCGTCGTCGCCCAGGGGCACGACTTCACCGCGACCAACCTGACGCTGAGCAACGACTTCGACGAGAACAGCTCCGACACCGGGGACCAGGCACTGGCCCTGTACCTCGACTCGGACCGCGCGCTGCTGGACAACGTGCGACTGCTCGGCGACCAGGACACCTTCCTCGTCAACGAGAGCGCACGGGTGTACGCCGTGAACTCCTACATCGAGGGCACGGTGGACTTCATCTACGGCGGCGGCGTCGCCGTCTTCGACAACTGCCGGATCTACGAGAAGCGCACCACCGGCGGCCCCATCACCGCGGCCAGCACGCCGGCGACCCGCGCGTACGGCTTCCTGTTCTACAAGTCGGCCATCACCGGGGCGACCGCCAACACGACCCAGCTCGGCCGCCCGTGGCGGCAGGACGCCCAGGTCGTGTACCGGGAGTCGTCGCTCTCCAACACGATCGCCACCGCGCAGCCCTGGACGAACATGTCGACCAGCACCTGGCAGAACGCCCGGTACTTCGAGTACAGGAACACCGGCGCCGGCGCCGGTCTGAACAGCAACCGCCCGCAGCTCACGGACGCCCAGGCGGCGACTTACACGCCGCAGAAGTACCTGGCCGGCTCGGACGGCTGGAACCCGGTCGGCTGACGCCGCACTTCCCCACAACCACCCCCACCCATCAGAAGGAGCATCATGACCAGAAGGAAGCATCGCGCACGCCGGTCGTTGAGTGTGCTGTCGGCGCTGTTGCTGGCGGTCGGCGCGGCCGTTCTCGGCCTGAATGCGGCCCCTGCGGGCGCCGCCGCGCTGCCCGCTGCGGGCACCTACCAGCTCGCCGTCACCAAGAGCGGCAAGTGCATCGACGTGCCCGCCGCCTCCACCGCCAACGGTGCCCTCCTCCAGCAGTGGGGCTGCACCGCGGACTCCGACTGGCAGCAGTTCACCCTCACCCCCGTGAGCTCCGGCCGCTACCAGCTCGTCAACGTCCACAGCAAGAAGTGCATCGACGTACCCGCCGCCTCCACCACCAGCGGCACCCAGCTCCAGCAGTGGGGCTGCGTCAGCAGCCAGAGCAACCAGCTCTGGACCCTCACCCCGAGCGGCAGCGGCACCTACCAGATCATCAACGTCGGCAACGGCCTCTGCATCAGCGACCAGAACGCCTCCACCACCAACGGCACCGCCGTCATCCAGGAGACCTGCACCGCCAACTCCAACAAGCAATGGGCCTTCAAGCCCGTCGCGGGCCGCACCTGGTCCGACAAGGCGGACGGCTTCGCCTCCACCGGCGGCGGCACCACCGGCGGTGCCGCGGGCAGCACCGTGACCGTCACGACCTTCGCCGACCTGGTGAAGTACGCGACCTCCGCCACCCCCTACGTGATCAAGGTGGCGGCGGCCGTCACAGTCACCCCGTACGGCTACGAGATCCCGGTGAAGTCGGACAAGACCATCGTCGGCGTCGGCACCTCGGGCCAGATCGTCAACGGCGGTTTCTTCCTCGGCACCGGCGTTCACAACGTGATCATCCGCAACCTCACCATCCGGGACACCCGGATGGCCGACGACGACCCGGACGACAAGGTCTACGACTACGACGGCATCCAGATGGACACCGCCGACCACGTCTGGATCGACCACAACCGGATCGAGCGGATGAACGACGGCCTGATCGACAGCCGGAAGGACACCAGCTACCTCACCGTCTCGTGGAACGTCCTCGGCGAGGTGAACAAGGCGTTCGGCATCGGCTGGACCGACAACGTGACCGCCCGGATGACGATCCACCACAACTGGATCCACGACACCAACCAGCGCAACCCCAGCGTCGACAACGTCGCCCTGGCCCACCTCTACAACAACTACCTGCAGAACATCACCTCGTACGGGAACCTCTCCCGCGGCGCGTCGAAGACGGTCATCGAGAACAGCTACTTCGACAACGTCGCCAATCCCTACAACATCGACACGACGGCCGCCTCGCTGAGCCAGAGCGGCAGCATCGTCGTCAACTCCACCGGCAAGCAGCAGACCTACGGCACGACCTTCACACCGAGCGACTACTACGGCTACACCCTGGACGCCGCCACGGACGTCCCCGCCCTACTCGGCCAGTACGCGGGCCCGCAGAGCACGATCGGCGGCTGACGGGGCACCCGCCGCGTCCCGCCCGCCGGGCACGCGGCCCGCGCATCCGCGCGCGGGCCCGGGCAGCACGGCCTTGCCCGGCACGCTGACATCAGCACCCGGCGGGCTCTCCTCCCTCGGAGGGAGGAGAGCCCGCCTCGAACACTGTCTCAGCCGGCCGGCTTCCCGGAGTATCAGGATTCCCACAGGTTGACCCTCCCCCGCAGTCGCAAGGGCTTGTCCGCCGGCCCCTCCACCACCGGGGGTATGACGCGGTCCTCGTGGGTGCAGCCGCCGTCGGCGTGCTGGGCAGCATTCATGCAGTGCGAGCGGAGGTGCGGGCGCACCGGTCACTGGCGATCGTCCACGACGCCGCGACCATCGGGATGGTCACCTGCGCCGACACCTCGGCCTCGGGCCGCCCCGCACCTGGACGGCCAGGCGCCGACCGTGCCCCAGCGGTGAAGCGGGCGGAGGCACCCTTCGCCAGTCGGGCCCCGGGCCGCTGCACGCGGGGTCAAGGAACGGCACGGCTGCCCGGCCGACCCGTCCACGCCCGGCCGGACTGCCGCGCTGCGCCCTTTCCTGGGGCAATCAGGCCCCGGTAGCCGGCCGCCGGGCGGCTGTCCCGGCGCAGCGACCGCCGGCCCGCCAAGCCGGGCACGGCGGGCTGACCCTGCCCGTCCGCGCGCTGGCAGGCCGCCGGGCCCCGGTCCCTGCCCACCGTGCGGCTGCATGGCCGGGCGCCCCTTTCGCGGCCGCAGGCCGCCCGTTTGGAGGACCAGGAGGAGTTGGAGGATCAGGTGGTGGTGCCCGGCTCGTGGCGGTCCGTGGCGGGGACGGGGGGACTGGGGGTGTCCCAGGGCTGTCCTACCCGGTGTGTCGCTCGGTCACTGTGGGCGGTGACCGTACCGTCGTTTGTCACCTTCTACACCGTGATGCCGAGCTGCGCCCTGACATGGCGTGGTACCCCGAGTGCGGCCGGCGCGACGTGGGTCGGGACGACGAGTGCGTACCGCACTCGTTCTCCCTCGGCGGTCAGCTGCCCGTAGGTGGTGTCGGTGGCTGCCGAGCTGGTGTCGCCGTGGGTTTCGGCGATCAGGCGCTCGCCGCCCCCGCGCCCCTTCATCCGCTCGCCCGGAGAAGGGGGCTCACGCAGCCGTATCGGTTTCAATTCCGATGCTGCGCAAGCTTTCTGGGCCGATGCCCGTACGAGCGGTACGCTGCTGTGAACAGGTTGCGCTGTCGCCAACGCGGGGGGCACACATGTCGTACCTCATTCTCCTGGTCCTCGTCGTTGGCCCGCTCGTGCTGGTCCTGGTGGCGCTTGCGGACCGGCGGAGAAGGTCGTTCAACGGCTCCTATGCCGGGGAGGTCGTCGATCGGTCGGCCAGTACGGGGATCGGTACCTACGGCCCGACCACCAGCCACAGGATGCGAATCCGGACCGACGACGGATGCGAGTTCACCGTCTGCGTGGACGGCGTGACGTACGACAGGCTCAGCATCGGCAGCCAGGTCATGAGGACACCCGCCACCCGTCGGCCCGTACGGCTGAAGCGGGCGCCTTGATCCCCCGGGCCAGGCCGGACCGGGTGCCCGACTGCCTGGCCGTCGGCCGGCCCGAACCGGCTGGAGTGCCCGCACTGCGAGAAGACCCGCGCGGACAAGAAGCGGGGCTCGCTGGTGCTGCCGGCCCCACTCGGCGGGAGCTGCCGGCCGCCCGGGTCTCGACCCCGGCCGACCCGTGGTGGAAGCTGAGGGTGCAGCACGCCACCCTCTACCCGGCCAAGGACCGTCCCCGGGGGTGTAGGCACTTGCCTGATGCAGAGGAAGTCACGCGCCGAGCCGGTCCGGTGAGTGGTGCTCGCGCACCAGACGATCGATCTCCAGACGGAACCACGAGCGAGCGGTGGCGACCTCAACCAGTGCCACTGCGATCTCCATTGCGGAGGGTGCCGGCACACCGGTACCACGGCGGTCCGACACGGCCCGGTAGACCATCTCGGACGTGTTCCGCAACGCTTCAAGGACGCCGTTGGGATCGCCCGTACTGCCTGTCACACGCAACCGCGCCAGCTCGTAGGAGATGTCCGTGGCGGCCTCGGCGAGCCGGGTTCGCTCGCCGGACTGGAACAGCTCCTACCGCCGCCTGCTCGCCTACGTCACCGCCGGCGGCACCCTCGACGGCCCCGCCACCGCACCGGCGGCGAAGGCGACTCGACCTTCCGACCCGGCGCCTGGCTGCGCAAGCAGGACAGGGCCCGGGCCGACAGCAAGCTCAACCCCCAGCAGCTCGCCCTGCTCGACGCCCTGCTCGTCCCGGCACCGCAGCATGTCACCGGTTGACCTGCATGCCCTCCTCGTTCGTGCCGCCTCGAAGGACTGTTTTCCGTTGAAGAGCTGGACCGACCGCCTCCCGCAGGTACCGCTCCCGTACCGTGCTCTGCCGGCCGAAGGTGCGTGGACGACCCAGGGGGACGCCGCTGCCCAGCTGGGCGTAGGCCGTCCGGGTGGGCTGGCTGGTGGCCGGCCGTCGGCTCGACGCCGTACGCACCGCCACCCTGGCCAGCTCGCCGTCACCCGCGCCGGCATCGACGCCGAGAAGCGCGGGCGCGCCACCGCCTCGCCCGAGCGGAAGGCGTGGCGCCTGCCGAAGGCCATCCTCGGCTACTTCTGGAGCCCGCCCGCCGGACTGACCTGAGCGCACACCGATCCCGGCCACCGCCGCGAGAGGGACAGTCCTGACAAGGGAAGCGGTTGCGGAGCTGGCCGCCGCCATCCCGCGGCCGGCCGGCTCGCCGCGGACAAGGCAGTGGCGATCAGCCGCAGGAGCGGCGTTGACGCGGATGAACGCCACGCCGAACTGACCCGGCCCGGGGTCAGCGCGCCTTGGCCTCGAAGCGCTCGAACTCCAGGCCGCGCGGTCCGGCCTGACTGAGCAGGGACTGCCCGACCACCAGGTCCGGAGCGCCGACCAGGACGCAGATCCGGCGCAGGATGTCCTCCCCCGCGATTCGGGAACCGTCCGGCGACGGATCGTTGCGCACCTGGGCCAGCGCCTCCGGGTCGGCCAGGCCGGTCTTCCGGGCGATCTCCGCGCAGTCCTTGTTCCAGAGCCGGAGGTGTGCGGCGAGCTGCGCCGGATCTTCGGGCGGGGTCCACCCGGCGGTCCAGCCGAGGCTGAGATAGCCGCCAGTCGGGTAGCAGGCGGTCACCTGCGCGCACTGGCCGTCGTCTTCCAGCAGCCACGCGCCCGCCTTGGAGTCGACCGCCAACTCCCAGGCGGGATTGAGCATCCGGCGCCGGGAGATTCGCCCGAACCGGGGCTTCGGGCGGTCGAACAGCACCGCGCTGCCCGGCCCTGCGCCAGTGTGGAGGTAGCCCCCGACTTTGGAGCGGAGCAGCGCGACACGGACCTGGTCGCGATGGGCGGTGGTGACGACTGCGTACGTGGGCACGGTGGTTCTCGATCTCAGTCGGCGGAGCGGAAGGCGGAGGCCGGAAAGCGCAGCTGGGCGGGCACGGCGGTGTCGATCGCGGCGACGGCCGGGCCGATTCCGGCGAACAGGTCGGGCAGCACCGGGAGGAAGCAGTTGTCCCGCCCGTAGACCACCCGGCCCGGGCCCTGCATCTCCACGCCCACCACGTCGGTGAAGGCGATGGCGTGTACCGAACCGTCCGGCTGGCGCATCCAGAGCCCGTCGCCGGTGACCACCAGACGCACCTTTCGCGCGCCCGAGTAGCGCAGCCGGTCCATCAGGGGCGGGCGGAACTCTCGCCCACCGTGGGGAGTTCGCCGCCCTGGCCGCAGGAGAACTGTGGCAGTTCGGTGCCGTCCGCCCTGCGCGGGCGTACCTCGATGTCGCACGGCACCACCAACAGTGCCGAGCCCAGGGCAGCGGCGAACGCCTCCCGGAGCCGGGCCGGGGTCAGCTTCTCGATCAGGTCCAACCGGGCCCGGCCGCGCATTGGCGCGTCGCCGAGCACGAGCTCGGCCGCGGCCTCCATCAGCTCGTACTCGACCGCGCGCGGGTCCAGGAGGACCTCCCTGGCGGCCTCCACCTCCTCGGCGAGTTCGGCTTCGGGTGCCTCCTCGGTGGCCAGCCGGAGCGCCTCCTGCCAGAGCAGTTCGGTGACCCGCTGCTCTTGGCCCTCCCGGGCTTCCATGCAGATCGTCCGCTCGCCCCGGCCGGGGGCGACGAACACCACGTCGCCGCCGACGTCGTAGGTGAGACCCTCCCGGTGCCGGACGGCCTCGGTGAGGCGCTGGCGCAGCAGCTGGACCGCCAGGAAGACTGCCTGGTCGTTGAGATCGCAGGAGAGCGCCAGCCCTGGTCCCGGTACCTGGGCTTGCTGCCAGGCCGGGCCTGCCTGCCGGACCGGCTGCCCGGTGGCGCGGGCCGGGCGCTCGCCTGCGGGCAGCGGGAGCCGCAGACCGGCCGGGGGCGCGCCGGTCAGTACCAGGGCCGCGTTCTGGGCGTGGAAGAATCGTGCAACGGTGTCCTGGACCGCCTCGACCGGGATCCGGTCCGGGCCGGGGCCCCCGAAAGAGGCGAGGCCGACCCCTGCGGTGCCGTAGCGGATCGAGAGGAGCTCGGCGGTGGTCGGGTCGGCCACCCCACTGCCCTCCGCCTCCAAGACGCCGGCCTCCCGTTCGATCCGCTCCAGCGGCAGAGCGCAGAGCGCGCTGCAGACCCGCTCCAGGAAGTCGGCCACCTGCTCCGGGCGGCCGGTGCAGGTGAACTGGGTCAGGGCCAGGTCCACTGAGGCGTTGTGGTCGAAGTGCAGGCGGGGCAGCGTGCTCATCGCCAGGTGCTCGACCAGGTGGGTCACCCCGAGGGTGCGGAAGGTCTCGTCCCGGACACCACAGCCAAAGACCAGAGTGGCTTCGAGGGGGCCGGGAGTCTCCGCCCAGAGCACAGGGACACCGTCGATGAGTTCGCGTTGCATCGGGCGATCATACGATTGATTCCGGATACTCCAGCATCACTTTTCGGCCACCGGCCGGGCTGGCCCAAGTGGCCGTTGGCCCCCTCCACACCGCCCTGGCGCACGCCGGCCTCCACGCCCTCACCGACGCCTCTGGCCTCGGTCTCGCCACCCCCCAGCACCGGGGGACCGGTCGCCCGGTGTGGGTCGGCGAGCAGCGCCTGGACGACGACATCGGCATTCCAGCGCGCGGCGGCCACACTCGCCGTCCGCCTGCCCTGCTGTGCGGTCCCGGTGTCTGGGCCCTGCCCGCCTGGATGATCCAGCACATCGACTGGCCGCAGTTTCCCGCGCCCGCCGTAGCTGGGCGTTGCCCACGAGACGGGAAGGCCGGTCGGGGATGGCTACCCGGATCACCTGGCAGACCTCTACAACAACGCGAAGGGACGATCGATCGGCCGGGACACCCAGGAGCGTCCGCAGAACGGAACGGTGCAGGCAGACGCTCTCGAGCTCATGGTGGCGCAGGCGAACCAAGTACGTTCGCGAGGACGTCTACGCCAGGCAGAGCGACTTCCACGACTGGACGAATGGCGAACAATGAAAGGACCTCCGTGAAACCGTCCCGGCACCGCGTGGCACTGTCGGCTGCTGTCGGTGCTGTTGCCGCCGTTGCCTTCCTGCTGTTCGGGAGGGGGTCGGCTCCGGCGCTGGACCCGGTCGGGAACTGGTCGGCGGCAGGCGAGACGCTTGAGATCCTGCAGGACGGGAGGATCGGCGCGGCCACTGTCGCCGAGTCGTTCTGCGTCGGCAGCCAGACGGAGTTCGGAACTCCCAGGCCCTATGCCGGCACCTGGAAGCTCGCGCACCGTAACGACTCCGAACCTGGGATGTACGTGACGCTCGACGGCTATTTCGGGCTGGGCAAACCCTGCACGACCTACCTCGAGTTCGTCGAGAAGGACGGTGAGTTCGTGCTCTCCCCAACCGCTGACCGGCCGGTCCGAATACCGTTCCGGAGGGTGTCGGGCTGAGGACCGGTACTCACCAGAAGTCCTCCCGTACCCGTGGCCTTCCGGCCTCAGGCACGGACGGTAGTCCTTCGCCGTACAGCCGCTGGGCGAGGAGCGCACTATCCGAGGACGGGAGTATCCGGCCCGCCAACGGCGGTGAGATCTTGCAGCTCTGCTGACCTTGAAGGTCTTCAACCTGTGCACGGAACCGCACTGAGCTGTTGGCGTGTCATGCGCGCAGGTGGACGATATCGAGTTCCTCGATGGTCTTGATCGCGGGGAAGCGGGCGGCGCGGATGCGGCCTTCGCCGCCGTGGCTGTCGAGGGCGGAGACTTCGCGCTGCAGGCAGGCGACCCGGTACTCGGTGTGGGTCCATGACTCGGTGCGGCCGCGCTCCGCCAGGCGTTCGGTGGCGTCCAGCAGCGCGGGAGCCTTCATCGCGCGGGCGAGGAATGCCAGGTTGGCGGCGGTCTGCCGGCCGGTGCGGGACGTCTGTCCGTCCGCAGGGCTGGTGAGATCCTGCATGGATGAATGATCTCGGCGACGCACACCTGCGCACCTGGACGGTGCGCTTCATGGCCCTCCTCTCAGCCGACCCCCAGGATCAGCTCGCCTGGCTGGGCGAGCGCGGGCCGGCAACGAAGGACGTTGTCGAAGAGGTGGAGTTGATCTGCCGCGTTGCCGGAGAACTCGCGGAACGCGGCACGTTCGGGCCCACCGATCTGGTCCGCCTTCAGGCTATCGGCCGTCGCCTCGGCGAGATCGATGGCGCCGGCCGTGCCGGCCTCTGGGCCGACGCGCTGGTCACAGATCCGGCGTGGGACGACATACGTGCTCTCGCCCGTCAGTTTCTCCTCACGAGGCTGGGCGACTGGCGTCAGCCACTGCCACGCCCCTTCCGCCCGTTCACCAGCGACCACTGAACCTGCCCAGACTGCTTCCCGGGGTGAAACCCAAGCCCGTTCTCATTCAGCATCGACAGCTGGAATAACGTTTGGAGATTCTCCCAGCTGCTGTGTTCCCATATCCGTTCCGAACCCCTCAGACGGTGGGGGGAATCAGTGACTGGACATTTCCGAACATGTACTCCGATTCCCTGACCAATCCCCAGCCGCAGCCCTGGCAGGCACCGCCGATGGCGTGGTCCGCGCCCTACCGGTCGCCGCGCGGCCTGGGGATCGCGGCTTCGGTCCTGCTCGGGGTGGTGGCCCTGTTCGACGTTCTGGACGGCGCCGCTTCGCTGGCGGCCCGGGCCCAGTACCAGGAGCTCGTCGGCGAACCGGTGCAGTCGGGTGAGCTGGTGGTGGACGCCGAGCTGGTGTCGGCGGTGACGGGGGTACTGGGGGTGGCCGCCGCGCTGGCCACCGCAGTGGTCTTCATCTGCTGGTTCCTGCGGGTCCGCAAGAACGCCGAGCTGCTGGCCCCGCAGCTGCGCCAGCGCCGGAGCCCCGCGTGGGCGGGCTGGGGCTGGTTCGTCCCGGTGGTCTCGCTCTGGTTCCCGTTTCAGATCGCCCAGGACAGTTGGCGGGCCGCCACCGCGCCGGGCGCCCCGAAGGCCTCGGAGAAGCTGCTCGGCTTCTGGTGGGCGGCCTGGCTGATCTCACTGACGGTCAGCCAGGCCGACGGGCAGCTTTACTCCGAGGCGGAGACCGCGGAGGCGTACGTCAGCAGCTTCGGTGTGGCGGCGGTGGCCGACGGGCTGGACCTCGTCGCGGCGGTGCTGGCGATCCTGGTGGTGCGCCGGCTGACGGCGAGGCAGGACGCGGCGGCGGCCGGGCTCGCGCCGGCGCCGTACCAGCCGCAGGCCGCCTACTTGCAGGGCTGATCGTCAGCCGGCGGGGGCCGGGGGATCGCCCTCGGCCCCCGCTGTCGTGTCAACAAACAACTGTGACGAACAGCGCCTCCTCCAGACACGCCGAGGACGACGGCCGGCGGCTGCATCTTGGTGCCGGCCTGCGTGCGGACCTCGCTCAGGTCAGACCAGGGCACCGTCGGTCGGCCGTGGACGTGATGCCCGCGGTTTCGAGGTGTAGCAGGCAACCCATGGCCCGCAGTCGCAGCAGCAGGGGCATCACGAAGGAGCTCGCCCCCACACACCCACGGTGCTGGCGCAGTCGGCGATGAAGGCGAAGTGGGCCGCACGGTGCTGACGGTCGTGAGCAAGACCCATACCGCCCGGCCGGTGCCGAGAGGTGGTGCGGCCCGGAGTTCCTGGCGGTCCGGGCCTTGGCGGCTATGGGATTCGTGCATGCGGGGGTGGACGGGTTTTTCGTATGGTGGCGCCGGAAGTAGCCGACCCACCATTGCCGCGGCCGCGATCTCGTACAGGGAGCGTAGTCCGAGCGGTGTCGGTCACCCCGGTTCATCCCCGCCCGGGCCGACTGACACCATCGGACGCATGTTCCAGCCTGCACCCCCGCTGCCGACGCCCCCGCTGCTCACCGCCGAGGCCGCGGACTGCTGGCATGCCGCCCGCACGGCCCATCGGTGGGACAGTCGCTGGCTGGTTCTGCTGCCGCTCGCGCTGTTCGTGCTGGTCGCGGTTCGCGATGACGGCCTCGATGTGGCCGATGCGCCGCGCTGGTACGAGTCGGCGGACGTGCTGCTCGCAGCCCTGGTGGCTCAGGCGTTGGCGCTGCTGGCCCGCCCCAGGGCGCTGTCGCTGGCGGCGCTCGCCCTGCTTCCGGTGAGCTGGTACTTGCCGGGCGTCCCCGACGAGTTGACCCGTTGGACGCTGGTGCTCTCACAGGCGGCCCTGGCGGCCCTGCTGATCGCCGTCGCCCTCGGCCGTCAGCAGGCCCGGCAGCAGCTCACCGATCTGATGGGCCCCGAGGTGCCCTACCCCTGGACTGCCGCGGGCCAGCCCTCCCCGTTCGCCGAGCACCCCGTCCGGCCGGTCGGCCGGCGGGTGGCCGGCCTGCTGCTGCTCGGCCCGGCGGTGGCGGCTCCGCTCTTCGACCCGAGCCTGCTCGTGACGGCCACCGGGGTCGGCGGGGCCGGCGTGATCCTGCTGGCATCCGCCGCCAAGGCGGTCCGGGTCCGGCACTCCCTGGCCCAACGCCCTGGTGCGCCGGCTCTGCGCGTCCTGTTCCAGTGCGACGGCGGCCCGAAGGCCGGGCCGCTCCTCGGCGGTGCGCAGTGGGAACTGACGGTGCGCGAGCAGCACACCTGGACGGACGGTCGTTGGGCCGGGGAGGGCGAAGCCGACGACGGCAACGAGAGCACCAACGGGGACGCGCACGGGCCGGGCATCGACACACCTCAGCCCGCGCTGCTCTACCAGGGGCCCGACGGCCCGTACGCCCAGTTGCTGGTCCTGTCCCCGACGGACGGCCCGGGTTCGACCGGTGTGTGGACAGCCGTCGTGTGCGCTCATGAAGTCCGGCCGGCTAGCTCCGCCGCCCCCAACACCCACGCCGACCCGGAGCCCGCTCCCGAACCCCCGACCATGCCGACGGCTGCCGGGCAGTGGGAGATGCCGCGTCCGCTGCGCCTGCTGTCCGGACCGGCCGCCGGGGGGCTGCTGGCCGTACTGGAGGTGCTGCGCGCCGAGTCCGGTTGGTGGGGCGGGCTGCTGCAGCCACTGGCCATGGGCGGCATCGCTCTGGTCGCCGCCGCCTCCCGGCTCGGCTGGCAGGCCACCATCGACCGTGACGGCGTGACGGTGACCGCCGGCCTCACCCGACGCCGGGCGAGCTGGGAGGAGATCACCGACGCCACGGCCAAGGGCGCCTTGCTGTCCGTCATCGTCGGCAACACCGCCACCCTGCAGTTCGGCGGCCGCGTCGCCTCCTGGTGCGGCGTCCAGGGGTTCGACGCCGCCGCCCTCGCCGCCGGTGTCGGCCATGCGGCCCGCCACCCGGAGCTCCGCCCCCGGGAATCGCGCCCCAGCCCGCTCGGACACCCGGACCTGCTCGTCAACCGGATCTCCCTGACGGCCTATCTGGTCTTCACCGTGCTGCACTTCCTGGCTGTCCGGGGCGGAATCTAACGCCTGCACGCGCTCCCGGCACCACGGCCGCCGACCCGTTGAACCCCAACGTCGACCTGCACGGCGGACACACGCTCCACCCGGCCGTGCAGTTCGGTGACCTGGCGGCGGAGAGCTGCGGGAGCAGGCGCCGATGCGGGACGCGCAGTGCCCGGCCTGTGCGGCCGTGCGGGCTCGCGGCTATCCGGTTGTCGGTTCCAGGTTCGGTGCTGTGACCTGATGGCGTTCCGGGTGCCGGGTTCGGCTTCTGGTAGACCGGTTCTGGTCGCTGTGGGGGTCCGGTCCGGTCGTCCGGGGCTCTGCGGGGTGCTCCGGTTTCCGTGAGTGCGGGTGGCTGTCCCCTTGGTCGGCCGGGGTTCGTACTCCAGCCGTAGATCGTGTTCACGGATGGGAAGGTCAGGCCCGGGACGCTCCGAGGAACCGCAGCACGGCCAGGACGCGGCGGTGGTCCGCGTCGACCACGGGCAGGTCCAGCTTGGCGAAGATGTTGTTGATGTGTTTCGCCACGGCGCTCTCGCTGACCACCAGCGCCTGCGCGATGCCGGCATTGGAGCGCCCCTCGGCCATCAGGCCGAGCACCTCCCGTTCGCGGGGGGTCAGCCGCGCGAGCGGGTCGCTGCGCCGCAGCAGCAACTGGGCGACGACCTGTGGGTCCAGGGCCGTGCCCCCGTCCGCCACTCGCCGGACCGCCGCCACGAAGTCGGCGACATCGGCGACCCGCTGCTTGAGCAGGTAGCCCACACCGCTGGTGTTCGCCGACAGCAGGTCAGCCGCGTACCGCTCCTCCACGTACTGCGAAAGCAGCACCACCGGCGTCCCCGGCCAGCGCCGACGGATCTCCATCGCCGCCCGCACCCCCTCGTCGGTGAAGCCGGGCGGCATCCGGACGTCGATCAGGGCGAGTTCGGGCCGGTGCTCCGCCACTGCCGCCAACAGCCCCTCCGCGTCGCCGGCTTCCGCGGCGACCTGGAACCCACCCATCTCCAGCACCTTGATCAGGCCGACCCGCAACAACACCGAATCCTCGGCGATCACCGCACGCACGGCAGCTCCGCAGTGATGGTGGTGGGCCCGCCGACAGGGCTGCTGACGTGGAAGGCCCCGTCGAGGGAGCCGACCCGCTTGGCCAGCCCGGTCAGCCCCGTGCCGGCGGCGGCGTCGGCACCGCCCAGCCCGTCGTCGGTAACGCGCACTCGCAGCACCTCGCCGACCCGACGGACTGTCACCTCTGCCCGCATCGCGTTGGCGTGCTTCGTTGCATTGGTCAACGCCTCAGAGATCACGAAGTACGCGACCGACTCCACGTTGGGTGCCACCCGCTCCTCCAGATCGACCCGCAACCGCACCGGCAGGGGCGTGCGGGCAGCCAGCCCGGACAACGCCGCGTCCAGACCTCGGTCTTCGAGCACGGCCGGGTGCAGCCCCCGCACCAGGTCATTGAGTTCGGCGATCGCTTCCTTCGCCTCCAGGTGCGCTGTGGCGATCACCTCGCGGGCATCACTCGGCAGGTCCGGGCGGGTGGCAATGGCCAGACCCAGGTTGACCGCGAGAGACACCAACCGCTGCTGGGTGCCGTCGTGCAGGTCGCGCTCGATCCGGCGGCGCTCCGCGTCGACGGCCTCGATCAAGTCGGTCCGGCTCACGGCCAGCCGATCGACCCGCTCCTGGAGCCGCTGCGCCCGGCTGGGCCCGAGCAGGCCCAACGCCAGCCGCGCCTCGGCCCGGGCTACTGCCCGCGCGGTCCAGGGCAGGGCGCACAGGAGGAGGAGTCCAGCCGCTGTGTAAGCCGGCAGCTGGATCAGGTAGCCGAACCAGTCCTGGCGGATTCCGGTTGGCAGCGCCCATGACCAGGCGTAGGCGAGGACGCCCGCCAGGCACACCGCTGCCACCGCGAGCACCAGCAGCTCCAGCAGCGCGAGCAGCGGGCCCAGCAGAAGGTGGTAGCCGATCTTGCGCCAAGGCCGCGCCGCCGCGAGCCACCGGGCCGTCGAGGCCCACGTCCATCGTTCCGGCACGCCGGGGGTGAGCCGGGGGACGTCCACACCGACGAGCACCCGGTGGCGAGCCCGCTGAACGGCCGTCAGCACCGGGGTGCCGAGCAGGACCAAGGCGGCCGACACGGAAACTGTAAGGAGCCAGTTCCCCGTCTTGGCGGTAGTCGCCGCCGCCCAGGCCCACACGGGTACCAGCGCCAGGTGCGGCAGCACACCAGCGGCAAGAAAGCCGGTGTCCCGCTGCGCCCGGAGGACCGTGCGTCTCAGTCCAGCTGGAATCGTCATGGCACGACGCTAGGGCACCGCAGCAGGACGGTGCCATGAAACCTGTACCCGATCTCATGGTGAACCTAGTACCAGCTGTAGATCTTGATCTTGGCCTCCGGGCGGACAGCATCTCGGGTCGGTGGGTCGGCTTCTGCCGGCCGCTGGCAGGTAGACCGGGCTGGTGGCCGTCCTGTCCCGGGTCGCCTGGGCGGCTGCCCCTGGTGTCGAGTTCCGGGTTTCCGGGTGCGGTTCTGTGACCTCGTGGCGTTTCGGGCGGCGGGTTCGGTATCTGTTAGACCAATTCTGGTTGCTGTACACATGCACCGTCTCCTCCACGCCCTCACCTGCGGCGAGCAGCAGGTGCAACCGCAGCGGGCGCGGGCGGGTCAGCGTGATCAGCCGCCCGGCGAACAGCTCGTCCCACTCGGCCACCCGCAACGGTTGCTGCTCGGTAGGCAGGGCACAGGCCGTCGGAACCCAGCTCGGTTCGGTCATGGCTCGCGCCTCGCATCCCTCTCCGCGCCGCGCGGGCGGGGACGTCTCCGACGGTAAACCTGTCCCCGGGTACCGCTTGCAAGTCCCGCCGGCGGTCGATGCCGGCGGGCATGCACTGGGGCGCCCTGCGCGGCCGGACCGGTGAGCGCCGCCCGTCCCGTTGGTGGCCGGTGGTGGCTGCCTGTCCACCATCGGGCGGTCGAACGTCACGGTCTGTCGAAATATTGGTGTGAAACATTCGGGTGCCCTCGTGTCGTCATAGGGCGGATAACGCGAGGGAAGGGGAGATGACAGTGGGCACAGCTCGACAGCGGGCGGC
>NZ_JBHUWW010000155.1:0-19358 GCF_042669755.1 Kitasatospora sp. NPDC057223
GGAGGGCCTGGTGGCTCGCCGCTCCTCCAGGGAGGACGGCCGGGGGACTGTCGTGGTGTTGACGGCGCGCGGCGCGCAGCGGCTGCGGGAGATGGTCACCGCCCGGCCCGGTTCAGGCCAGCGAGGCCAGGCCGGTGACGGGGCGGTCGCCCTCCACCAGCCGGTCGGTGTGCGAGGCGCCGTCGGCGACGCTGATCCGGCGGTACCTGTCCTGGTGGAACACCCAGAACTCGCTCAGGCCGAGGACGCGTTGCTGGTCCGGCACCGGCAGGAAGGCGTCGACCCGGGACACGCCGTTCAGCGACTCCCAGCGGGTCAGCTCGCGGTCGGAGCGCTCCAGGGTGTCGGTGTGCGCGTTGCCGTCGGCGACCGAGATCACCCGGTACACCTGCTTGCCGCCGGTGGTGTGGAACACCCAGAACCAGCTCTTGCCGTTGCTGCGCTGGAGGTCGGGCATCGGCAGGAAGGCGTCCACCGTGCCGGCGCCGTTCAGCGAGGCCCAGGCGCCGATCTCGCGGTCGGGGCGCTCCAGGGTGTCGGTGTGGGCGTTGCCGTCGGCGACCGAGATCGCCCGGTAGAGCTGCTTGCCGCCGGTGGTGTGGAACACCCAGAACCAGCTCTTGCCGTTGCTGCGCTGGAGGTCGGGCATCGGCAGGAAGGCGTCCACCGTGCCGATGCCCTTGAGGGACGTCCAGGCGGTGACCGGGCCGTCGGCCCTGACCACGAGGTCGGTGTGGGCGGCGCCGTCGGCGATCGAGATGCGGCGGTACTGGTCCTTGCGGAACACCCAGAACTCGCTGAGCCCGTTCCTGCGCTGCTGGTCGGGCACCGGCAGGAACTCGTCCACCCCGCGGGCGGGGGGCTTCGGCTGCTGCCCGCCCTGCCCGCCCTGCCCGGTCTGGCTGCCCTGTCCGGCCTGCCCGGACTGGCCCTGCGCGGTGAGGGTGCCGTCGCCGAGCCCCCGGAGCAGGCTGATCGAGGGGGCGAAGGCGTAGACGGAGCCCTCGGTGCGGACGAACTGCTTGAAGTCCAGCCGGGTGGTCTGCCGGTTGCCGCGCTCGTTGCTCTCCCAGCTGACCGGGCAGTCCAGCCCGACCATCGGGTCCCCGCCGGTCTCCGGGTCGCGGCCGGGCGGGAAGTCGACCTCGTCGATCCAGTCGGCCTGGATGAACTCGAACTGGCGGGTGATGTCGGCCTGGTAGCAGACGAAGAGCAGCCCGCGCGGGTCGTCCGGCCCGCCGGGGCCCTCGGAGGCCGGGTCGAACGGCTGCCCGTACGGGGCGCCGCGCCGCATGATGCGCCGCCCGTCCAGGACCTTGGCGGGGAGCGGGTCGGCCCCGGCCGGGGCCTGCAGTCCGTCCCGCGGGCTGGTCTTGCGCAGGTGCGAGAAGAGCGGGGTGACCAGGCCGTCGAGGTCGTCGCGGAAGCCGAAGTCGTTGTCGTTGGACGCGGCCGGGTCGAACGGCACGTCGTTGTCCGGGTGCTTGCACACCGGTGCGCCGGAGCGCCAGCGGCCCACCAGCCGGGCGGCGACCCACTCGGTCGAGGCCTCCTCGGGGATGGCCTTGGCCTGCCGCAGGACTTCGCGCTGGGCGCCGACCTGGGCCCACCAGCCCGGCACGTCCTGGGCGAGGCGGCGGACCACCTGGAAGGAGCCGTTCCTCGCCCAGTCGGGGAAGTCGGTGGTGCTGCCGGGGGCGGGCTGCTCGCCGATGACGAACTCGCCGGCCGGCACGATCCGGCTGCCGGGGTGGCCGTCCACCTGCTCGGGGTCGGTGGTGGAGGGCCGGTCGAAGCCGCGGACGCCGGGCTCGCTGACGCCGTCCTTGAAGCCGAAGTGCTCCTTGCCGCGCCGGGTGCCGAGCAGGGTCGCGGCGTTCTGCTGGAAGACGATCACGATCCGGGCCTGCGCCGCGGCCTCGCGCTGCTCGTCGACGGCGGCCCGCAGGTCCTCGGCGGTGTCGGCGGCGATGGTGAGCACCGCGTGCACCGGCTGGGTCTTGCCGTTGCCGAACAGCCAGCCGTCCGGGGAGTTCCGGCCCTTGTCGCCGAGCGCGCCGGCCCGCTTGGCGGAGCCCTCCTTGAACGCCTCCAGGGTGCCGCCGGTCGGCGCGTTCTCGTACGGTTCGCGGCCGGTCAGTTCGCGCAGGCCGGGGTAGGTGAAGGTGATGCCCGTCCAGACCGCCTTGAGCGACTTGGGGTCGTCGCCGCCCGAGCCCCTGCGGGCGGCGCTGAACGCCTCGTTGAACGCCGCGACCTGACGGGTGGTGGCGATCTTCGGGGTGAGGGCCCTCAGCCAGCCCCGGGCTCTGGCCGGCTCCTCGAACTTCAGGAACAGCAGGGTGACGTGGTCCTTCTTGAATCCGGCGATGATGTCGCCCTGGATCTCGTCGCTTTCACGCAGTTTCAGGTCAGCAGGCATGAGCGCCCTCCAGGCTGGGTGGTCGAACGGATGCTTACGGTAGTTCGGTCCATCGTGGACGAACCACGAGTTCACCCGTACGGAGAGGCGCGGGAGCGGACCCCGCGCACCCCCCGAACGGGTTCCGGCCCTGCGGCTACTGGCCGGCCGGGGCCGAGGAGCTCAGCTGCACCCACTGCGCCGTGCTGGGAACGCCCTTGTCGTCGAGCAGGAAGAGCATGTAGTACCCGGGCGGCGCCGCCGCGGCCGAGGGCGGCGCCTGGAACTCCAGCTTGTTGCCGGCCCGGCTGGTCAGCCGCAGCTCCAGGTGGCGCTGGCTGGTGTTGACCGAGTGCGTCGCGGTGGTCGGCGACAGCAGCACGGCGCGCGCGGCCAGGCCCGGGGTGGAGGTGGTGACGACGAACCTGCTGTTGTAGCCGACCGGGGTCTGCGGCACCCGGTCGAGCGAGGGCCGGTTGCCCTTGGCCAGGTAGGCGGGCTCGTAGATCTCGATGGTGCCGTTCATGTCGTCCTTGATGTCCGGGTCGTTGGCGAGCTGCTGGAGCTCGTCGCCCGTGACCATCACCCGGCCGTCCGGCAGTACCACCGCGTTCGAGTGGTAGCCGCGCGGCAGGCGCTGGACGGGGCCGAACCGCCAGTTGCCCTGGCCGTCGCGCAGCTCGGTCTGGCGGTACTTCAGGTCGGCGTTGGGGTTGTACGGGCCGTTGCCGTAGTCGCGGATGTCGTACGCGCCGCTGACGGTCATCAGGGTGCCGTCCGGGAGCAGCAGGGTGTCGTCCTGGGTGCGGCCGAAGGCGCGCGACTTCTCCGCCGTCCAGGTGCCGTTGGAGAGCTTGAGGGTGCTGGGGTTGTCGCGGTCGCCGCCGAGCACGAGGACGGAGTCCGGGCCGTCGGTGCCGCCGGGCAGCGGGACGGCCGAGCCGTAGCTCCGGTTCTTGCCGTCCGGGCGGGCCGGCAGGTCGCTGCGGCTCTCGCTCAGCGGGTCGAACAGCCACTGCTGGGCGGGGCTGCGGCCGAGGCCGTAGACCTTGCCGTCGCGCAGTGAGAACAGGTGCGGGTAGTCCAGGGTGAACGGGGCCGTCGCCTTGAAGGTGTCGACGGGGGTGTTCTTCGGCACGTCGGTCTTCGTCTGCGGGACGGGGTAGCCCTTCGCCGGGAACCGCTCGACGACCGGGGTCGGCGTGCCCCAGCCCAGCTCGGACTGCCCGGACATGATCAGCTGCCGGCCGTCGGCGCCGGTGACCACGGACGGGTACCAGCGGCCGACCGACATGTCCGGGTTGCGGGTCCAGGTCTCCGTCCACGGGTCGAAGATCAGCGACAGCTTGGCGCCGGTGCCGCCGTTGCCGCCCAGGTTGCCGCCGAAGACGCCGAGCATGCCGTTCGGCAGGAAGGAGTGGCCCGAGCAGAAGAACGGCGCCGGGCGCGGCTCGTTCAGGCCGTCCGGCATGTCGATCACCGGCGGGGTGACCTTGGTGAACGCGTTCGCCCCGGTGCCCTTGGCCGGGTTCCACAGGAAGGCGCGGCCGGCGTTCTCCTTGCCGGTGGTCTGGGTGGGGGCGGGCTCCTTCTCCGGGTTGGTCTCGATCCGCTCGAAGGAGAAGAGCAGCACCTTGCCGGTCGGCAGCATGGCGATGTGGGCGGCGAACTCGGGCGAGGGGAAGTACTCCTTGAACGCGCCCGAGGTCGCGGGGTCGAAACCGGCGTTGATCTTCGCCTGGCTGTCCGTCAGCGCGTTCAGCCGGTTGGTGCGGGTGGTCTGCGGATAGTCGCCGATCCCCCGGACGGCGGCCCGGGCACTGGCGTGCTCCTCGGCGTGCTCCTGGCCGAGTGCCGCCACCTCGTCCGCGCGCATCTCGGCCATCACCCGGGGTGCGGTGATGCGCGGGGCCGGCTCGGCGCCCGCCGGCTGGTCGCCGTGCGCCGGTGCCAGGTGGGCGCGGGCGGCGGCGGGCGCCGCGGTCGTCAGAAGGGTGGCGCCGGTCAGAGCGGACACGACGGTGCACACCGAGACCACTGCGGAGAGTTTCCGGCGGGTCGTCCTGCGGGACATGGGGCTCCTCGGGGGAGGGGACGGGACGTGGGGGGACGGCGGAGGAGGCCGCGCGGGAGACCGTGGGCGGGTGCGCGCGAGCCGTGGCCGACGGTGACACATCATCACAGTGCGTGGTGGTTCGCATGCGGACTCGACCGGGAATCCGGCAGGATGAGCCGTTCGGGCTCGTGCCCCGGATCCGCAGAGTGACGATCCGTCATACCGGCGCATCGTCAGACCACCCCGAGTGCGTAACCGGCGAAGACCGCCGCCCCGGCGCCCGCCACCGTCTTCCAGGTCCGCGAGAAGGACGTCCACGGGCCGTCGAAGCGGCGGGTGAACCACCCGATCGCGACCAGCGCCGCGCCGAACACCGGCAGCAGTGCCAGCCGGGCCGCCACCCAGGCCGCCGAGTCGGGCGCGGTGGTCAGGCCGGGGACGGCTCCGAGCAGCGAACCGCCGGGCACCGCCACCGCCAGCATCGCGCTCTGGTGCCAGCAGAAGATCGTCATCGCCGACAGGTTGACCGCCACCACCGGCAGCCACAGCAGCGGCCTGCGCAGCAGCCGCCCGATCCGCTCCCTCAGCAGGACGGCCGCGCCGCACTGGACCGAGGCCAGCGCGAGCACCAGCAGCGACGGCGGGTGCGAGTTCGTCCGGGCCGTCCCGGGGACGCCGACCATGCTGGCCGGGTAGTGGAAGAACAGCAGCAGCGCGGCGAACAGCGCGCCCCCGCCGAGCAGCAGCACCCGCGCGGCGGGGTGTCCGAGCCGGCCGCGCGCCCACAGCACACCCAGCTGGTAGGCGAACATCCACCCCGGCAGGATGTTGACCAGCGCCAGCCAGGACGGCACCGAATCGGCCCACGGCCCGTACCGCAGCGCGTCCACCACGGCCACGACGCCCAGCAGCCCCGCCGCCGACCAGCCCCGCAGGCGCCGGGCCGCCGCCACGCAGAGCGGCGTCAGCGCGGTCAGGCCCAGGTACACGGCGATGTACCAGAGCGGCTGGACGACCAGCACCGAACCCGTCCGGACCGTCCCGTCCGGCACGCCGAGCCGGTGCAGCAGCGGGATCAGCAGGGCCCAGACGGCGGCGACCCCGAGCACCGGGCGCAGCAGCCGCACCGAGCGGCCGCGCAGCCAGGCCACGGACCCGGTGCCGCGCTCCCGGGCGCGCTCCAGCGAGCGGACCGAGGAGTACCCGCCGACCAGGAAGAACACGCCCAGCATCTGGAGCAGCCAGCTGAGCGGGGCGAAGAAGCCGAGCGAGGCGAGCGGGCTCGCGTTGTGCAGGGCGCCGTCGGCGGAGCGGGTGAAGCCGCCGAGCATCCAGTGGCCGACGGGCACGGCGAGCAGGGCGACGGCGCGCAGCCCGTCCAGGGCGCGGTCACGGGAGGCGGGGGTCTTCGCGTCCACCTCGGCGGCGGCGCGGCGCAGGGCGGTGAGCATGGTGCGGCTCCTTCACGGTCCTCAGCGGTTCGGGGGTACGGCGGGTCAGCGGGCGGGTACGTCGGCGGGCAGCCGACCGAGCGTCAGGTCGGCGAAGCCGGCCAGCGAGGCGGTGCCGGGGGCGAAGTAGCCGGTGTGGCCGTGCGAGCCGGTGGAGGCGAGCGGGCGGGCGCCGAAGCCGTCGCCGGTCGGGTCCGCGCCGTGGCCGAGGCCGAGCAGCGAGACGTTCGGGACGTCGCCGATCCAGTCGGAGGCGTTGCGCTCGACGGCCCAGAGCGGCACCCGCGGGTCGAGCGCGGCGGCGTCGGGCACGCCCAGGCCGGGGGAGCCCAGCACCACCACGTTGGAGGCCTGCGCGGGGCCGGGGGCGGCCAGCCCGCAGACCACCGAGCCGTAGCTGTGGCAGAACACCGTGGCGGGTGCGGCGGGGGCGGTGCTCGCGGCCAGCCCGGTGAGGAAGCGCCCGAGCCGCTGCGCGCCCGCCTCGGCGAGGTCCTCGGTGGCGGCGTCCAGGCCGACGCCGACCGGGGTGGTGTAGCCGGCCCAGGCGACGACGGCGGCGCCGCCCCCGGCGCCGCCCCCGGCGCCGCCCCCGGCGCCGCCGGTGGCCCCGTACAGCGCGCGGGCCATCCCGGCCGTGGCGCCGTACCGGCTCCCGGCGCGGTCGAAGGTCATCAGGTCGGTGTCCGAGCCGGGTACCACCACGGCCGTGTGCCGGGCGGCGGCGAGGTCGCCGAACACCTCGGCGACCTGGCCCCGGCCGCGCGGGTCGAAGGCGAGGATCTGCCGGCCGTCCGCGAGCAGGCTCCGGTAGCGCTCGGCGCGGGCGAGGGCGGCGCTGTGGTCCTGGGCGGTCAGCGCCGGGTCGGTGGCCCTGGCCTGCTCCCGGCCGAGCTCCTCGGTGAGCGCGAGCTCGTTGGCGCGGTAGCGCAGCGGCACGGGCGCGCCGTCCAGGTTGCCGACCACCAGCGGGTGCCGGACGGCGAGCGCGTCGCGCTGGGCGGCCGGCAGGCCGTCGAAGAACGCGGCGACCTCGGCGGGCGCGGCACCGGCGGGGTCGGGCAGCCGGACGCCGAGGGTGGTGTCGGCGACCCAGGCGGAGCTGCCGGGCGGCGGGCCGGTGACGGGTGTCTGGGTGCCGGCGGCGGCCCAGCCGCCGGCGCCGAGCAGGGTGGCGGCGGTGATGGCGGTGGCGGCCAGGGCCCGCCTCAGTCCGTGACGCAGCAGCATCGTCTTCGTTCTCCCTCGTCCGTCGGGTGCGACGAGAAGGAAGGTAGGAAGACGGCGGCCCCGCGGGCGTCACACCGCGGGGCCAACCACCGGGTAGTACCGGGGTACCTCCCGGCTACGGCTGACCGGGCGTCACCAGGCCGGACTCGTAGGCCAGCACCACGGCCTGGGCGCGGTCGCGCAGGTCGAGCTTGGCGAGGATCCGGCCGATGTGGGTCTTGACGGTCTGCTCGGCGAGCACCAGCCGGGCCGCGATCTCCTGGTTCGACAGGCCGCGCGCGATCAGCTCCAGCACCTCGGTCTCACGGGGCGTCAGGCCGTTGAGCCGCAGCTTCGGATCCCGGCGCGGGGCGGGCCGGGTGCGGGCGAAGTCCTCGATCAGCCGGCGGGTGACGGACGGCGCGAGCAGCGCCTCGCCGGCCGCGACGACCCGGACGGCGGCGATCAGGTCGGCCGGCGGGGCGTCCTTGAGCAGGAAGCCGCTGGCCCCGGCGCGCAGCGCCTCGTACACGTAGTCGTCGATGTCGAAGGTGGTCAGCATCAGCACCTTCGGGCGGTGCCCGGCGCCGGCCCGGGGTTCGAGCAGCCGCCGGGTGGCCTCCAGGCCGTCCATCCCCGGCATCCGGACGTCCATCAGCACGACGTCCGGGTGGGTGTGCCCGCTGACCTCCAGGGCCTGCCTGCCGTCGGCCGCGTCACCGACCACGTCGATGTCGGTCTGCGCGTTCAGGAGGGCCGCGAAGCCCGCCCGCACCATGGCCTGGTCGTCGGCGATGATCACCCTGATGGTCATTCGGCGGGCTCCTGGGTCTGCGGAATCTGCGGGGGCTGCGGGTCTTCCGCGGTGTCCGGGGTGTCCGGGCGGGCGTCGAACGGCAGCGCGGCGGCGACCCGGAAGCCGCCGTCGGCCAGCGGGCCGGTGTCCAGCGTGCCATCCAGCAGCCGGACGCGTTCACGCATCCCCACCAGCCCGTGTCCGGTGCCCTCCGCCGTGTGCTCCAGTGATTCGGTCCGGCCGGGCGGGGCCGCGTTGACCACCGTCACCAGCAGCCGGCCGTCCTCGACCGCGAGGGAGACCCAGGCCCGCGCACCGGGCGCGTGCCGCACGACGTTCGCCAGCGCCTCCTGGACGATCCGGTACGCCGAGAGGCCCACGGCCGGCGGCAGCGGCCCGGCGGCCTCCGCATAGACGGTCAGCTCGGCTTCGACCCCGGCCCGGCCGACCGTCTCGACGAGCTGGCCGAGCTGTTCGACGCCGGGCTGCGGCGCCTTCTCGGTGCCGGAGTCCTCGCTGCGCAGCACGCCCAGCAGCCGCCGCATCTCGGTCAGCGAGTCGCGGGCGGTACCGGCGATGGCGGTGAACTCCTCGGCGGCGGCGTCCGGCAGGCCGGTCAGCCGGTACGGCGCGGTGGCGGCCTGCACGGCGATCACCGACATGTGGTGGGCCACCACGTCGTGCAGTTCGCGGGCGATCCGCGCGCGCTCCTCCAGCAGGGTGCGGCGGCCGCGTTCGGCCTCGCTGATGTGTTCCTGCACGGTGAGCAGCCGGCGGGCCTCCTCGCGTTCGCGCAGGGCGCCGCCGAACACCAGCACGGCGCCCGACAGCGCGATGACGAGCAGGCTGTTGTCGCCGCCGAAGCGGTCGTCCGGGACGAGCAGCGACATGGTGAGGCTGCCGACGCCGGTGGCCAGCCAGACGGCGAGCAGGGTGCGGCGGGGCTCCCGCAGGGCGAGCGGCACCATCAGCAGGCAGTACCCGACGACGGAGGTGGCCGGCCAGGGCCAGACGGAGGCGGTCTGCCCGCCGGCGGCGAGCAGCAGGACGGCGGTCAGCAGGTGGGTGCCGCCGATGATCCACCAGGCGGGCAGCGGGCGGCTGACGGCGAGCACCAGCGGCACCGTCTGGGCCACCGCGAGCCCGGCGGCGACGCCGCCGTTCAGGCCGTAGTCCGTGGCCAGCACGTTGATGCCGGCGGGCAGCAGCGAGGCGGCGGCGGCGACGGCGAGCACGTACGGCAGGTACCGCAGCCACCGGTGGGCGGCGTGCGCGAACAGCGGGGTGTGGTCGCCGGACGGCCGGGCCAGGGCGGCCAGGATGGTGGCCGGGCGGGTGCCGGCGCTGCGTCCGGTCGGCGGGGTGTCCATGCCGCCCAAGCCTAGGAGGGGCTGCGGCGCCGGGCGTCGGACCACGGGTGCGACTGCGGGGTGATACCCGGGTATCAGTGTCCTACCCGGGTGGGCGCCGGCCGGGGTCAGTGCCGCCAGTCGGCGGCCAGGGCGGGGCCGAGCTGGTCGAAGTAGCGTTCGAGCAGGGTGATCATGCCCTCGGGGCCGGTGTCCGCGCAGTCGGCGTCCTCGCACTCGGCGGACCAGGACAGGTGCGCCGAGCGCATCACGCCGCCGAAGACCGCCGCCATCAGCCGGGGCCGCAGGTCGAGCGCCGGGTCGAGGCCCTCGCGTTCGGCGAGCAGGCCGGCCACCACCTGTTCCAGTTCGGTGATCCGGCGCAGGTGGGCGGCGAGCAGGGTGGGGGTGTTCTCGATCAGCTGGACGAGTTCGAGGGCCGCGTTGACGGTGCTCTGCTTGTCGTCCCGGACGGCGGCGAGTTCGCGCCAGGACTGGACGATCGAGGCGCGCAGGGCCTGCAGCGGGTTCTCCCCGGCGGGGCGGTGGCGCAGGCACTCGATGAAGAAGTCCTCGGCGTCCGTCATCACGGCGAGGGCGACCTCGTCCTTGTTGGCGAAGTACCGGAAGAAGGTGCGCTGCGAGACGTCGACGGCGGCGGCGATCTCGTCCACCGTGGTGCGGCCGAAGCCCTGGTCGAGGAAGAGCCGGTGGGCGGATTCGACCAGGGCGTCCCTGGTGCGCCGCTTCTTGCGCTCGCGCAGGCCGACGACCCGGCAGGCCGGGGCGGTGGCGGGGGGCGTGAGCTGCGCGGCCATGGCGGGGCCTTCCGACTGCGGGCGGGCAGATGGGTCGGTCACCACGATAGCGCTCTGCCTAATGTCAGTCTTGGCCAGATGTCACGGTTTGCCGAATGTCAGCAGCTGACATAATCTCCGGCAGGTGGCGCCCGTCCGGCCGGACGACTCGTGGGGACGGGTGGGCCGGGGGCGCCACCCCAACGTCCAGTGCCGACCACGCCCCGGAGGGCCCCTCAGATGAGCCAGTCCGTCGTCAAGAACGCGAAGGCGGACGCGCCGCCGCCCGCCGCGCCCGCGCGCGGGAAGACCGGGAGGAGCCTGCAGGGCCACCCCTGGCTGACCCTGCTGACGGTCGCCGTCGGCGTCATGATGGTCGCCCTGGACGGCACCATCGTGGCCATCGCGAACCCGGTGATCCAGGCCGACCTGAAGGCCTCGCCGGCCGACATCCAGTGGGTGACCAGCGGCTACCTGCTGGCCCTGGCGGTCTTCCTGATCACCGCGGGCAAGATCGGCGACCGGTTCGGCCACAAGTCGACCTTCCTGGTCGGCGCGGTCGGCTTCGCGGCCACCTCGGCCGCCATCGGCTTCGCCGGCAACATCCAGACGGTGATCGCCTGCCGGGTCCTCCAGGGCCTGTTCGGGGCGCTGCTCCAGCCCGCCGCGCTCGGCCTGCTGCGCGGGGCCTTCCCGGTCGAGAAGCTCAACATGGCGATCGGCATCTGGGCCGGCGTGATCGGCGCCTCGACCGCCGCCGGGCCGATCGTCGGCGGCCTGCTGGTCGAGCACGTGTCCTGGCAGTCGGTGTTCTTCATCAACATCCCGGTCGGCCTGCTCGCGCTCGCGCTCGGCATCTGGGTCCTGAAGGACGTCCGCGCCGAGAACGCGGCGAAGTCCTTCGACATCCCCGGCATCGTGCTGCTCTCGGCCGCGATGTTCATGCTGGTCTGGGGCATCATCAAGGCCCCGACCTGGGGCTGGGGCGACCCCAGCACGATTCTGTTCCTCGGCGGCGCGGTGGTCGCCCTGATCGCCTTCGCGCTCTGGCAGCGGGTCGCCAAGGAGCCGCTGATCCCGCTCAGCCTGTTCCGCTCGGTGCCGCTGTCGGCGGGCACCCTGCTGATGATCCTGATGGCCTTCTCGTTCTTCGGCGCGATCTTCTTCGTGACCTTCTACCTGCAGAACGTGCACGGCATGTCGCCGGTCGACGCCGGCGTCCACCTGCTCCCGATGACCGGCATGATGATCGTCGGCGCGCCGGCGGCCGGCGCCGCGATCGGCAAGGTCGGGCCGCGGATCCCGATCGTGGTCGGCATGCTGCTGACCGCCGTGGCGATGTACGGCATGTCCACCCTGGACGCCGGTTCCGGCAGCGGTGTCATGTCGCTGTGGTTCGTCCTGATGGGCCTCGGCATCAGCCCGGTCATGGTCGGCGCCACCGAGGTCATCGTCGGCAACGCCCCGCTGGAGCTGTCCGGCGTGGCCGGCGGCCTCCAGCAGGCCGCCATGCAGGTCGGCGGCAGCCTCGGCACCGCCGTCCTGGGTGCGCTGATGGCCGCCAAGGTCACCGACGTGCTGCCGGGCAACTGGGCCTCGGCCGGGCTGCCGCCCGTCGAGGGCGCCCAGGCGGCCGGCCTGGAGCAGGCCGCCCAGCTCGGCTTCGCGCCGCCCGCCCAGCCCGGTACGCCGCAGCAGGTGGTGGACGCGATGGCCACGGCCGTGCACGACTCCTTCGTCAGCGGCATGTCGCTGGCCTTCGCGGTCGCCGCCGTGGTGGCCTTCGCGGCGGCCCTGCTCGGCCTGCTCACCAAGCGGGGCACCACCGACGCGGGCCCCGCCGTCCACATCTGACCCCGTAGGTACGTCAGGCATACAAGCACTCGATCGGAAAAGCCCAATTCCCGGACCACCGGGGTGCGGTGCATTCCGAGAGCGTGTCGTCTTGCGATCGAATCACGCACGCGGTGAGCTGTGCGCATGATCATCCGAGACGTCGGGAAAGACGGGTTCCGGCCCGGTCCGGCAGGTCGCGGACCGGGCCGGTTCTTCCGTCTCCTGGACCCGTGGTGGGCGTTCGGGCCGTTCGCCGGCGCCGCCGCCGGGACGCTGACGGCGGTGCGCCTGTTCCTGCCCGGCCCGGTCGGGCTCGCCGACAACGGTGACGGCCCGCAGCGGATGTGCGCGCTGAACCTGGTGGCCCGGGTCGACCCGGACTCCGTCCCGTGGTTCGGCTTCGTCAACTTCGGCTACGTGCAGGCCCCGCCGGGTGCCTGCGACCCCGCGCTGACCTACCCCGGCAGCGGGCAGTGGCTGCTGCGGATCGCGCATCCGCTCTCCCACCTGCTCGGACTCCCCGGGGAGTTCGACCTGCGGGCGCTCGCCGTGCTCTTCTGCGCCGTCGTCGCCCTCGCCTTCACGGTGTTCGGGGCGGCCCTGCGCGGCCGGCTCCCGGCCCGCCTGCTGGTCTGCGCGCTGCTCTTCCTGGTGGCCGGCGACAGCGCCTTCGCCGGGTACGCCGCCTCGCCGTTCAGCGAACTCGCCGGGCTGGCCGGGATCCTGCTGGCGACCGCCGGGGCGAGCCACTTCGGCGGCCGCACCTGGGCGCGGCTCGCCGGGCTGCTGGTGTTCACCGGGGGCGCGGTGCTGGCGGTCGCGTCCAAGACCCAGGCCGCGACGATGGCCGTCCCGTTCGCGGCTCTGCTGCTGACCGTCGGCATCCCGCTCGGCCGGGCCCGGGGCGCGCTCGCGAGGCGGGTACTGCCGCTGCTCGCGGCCGCCGTGATCGGGTGCACCGGCGTGCTCACCCTGAGCGGGCAGGCCGGGGAGCTCCGGGAGATCAACCCCACCGAGGTGGTCTTCGTCGGCGTGCTCGGCCACAGTGACGACCCGGCCGCCGACGCCGTCGCCCTGGGCCTGCCGGCGGACTTCGCGCAGTACGCCGGCCGGAGCTGGTGGGTGCCCGAGCCGCCGCAGGACGACCCCCGCTGGCCCGAGGTCCGCGACCGGATGACCTACGGCAACATCGCCGGATTCCTGCTCCGCCACCCCGTGGTCGCCACCCGGATCCCGCTCGCCGCCCTCGGCGACTTCGCGGCTGCCCGCCCCGGCTACCTCGGCTCCTACCCGGTGGCGGCCGGGCACCCGTCGATGGCCCAGGAGTCCCGGCTGGCCCTCTACAGCTCGCTGCTGCGGTACGTGGGCAGCGCCCTGCTGTTCGTCGTGCTCGGCCTCGGCGTGGTCGGTGTCCGCTGGTGGCGCACCGGCGCCGGCAGCCCCCGGCGCCGGGCGCTGGCCGGTATGACGGTCTGCCTGGCGGGTGTCTCCCTGGTGCAGTTCCTCACCGCCGCGTACGGCGAGTCGATCGAGAACACCAAGCACCTGGTCTACGCGATCCTGGCGACCGGCCTCGCCCCCGTCCTGGCCGTGGCCGCCGCCGTGTGCGGCAGCCCGGCCGGCCCGGCGTCCGGCGAGGTGCCGGCGCCCCGGCAGGAGCCGGAGGGCGCCGTCCCGGTGGCGGCCGACTAGGCCTCGCTACCGCTCCGCCGCGTCCAGGTGGTCGATCGGCTGCCACCGCGCCTCGTCGTACGCCTCGTCCCCCTGCCAGGGGTGGACGATCTCCCACAGCCGGTTCCAGCCGGCGCGGACGGCGCGCAGGCTGTCCGCCCGGCCGGGCTCGTCCCGGCCGTCGCCGTCGGCCAGCAGCTCCAGGTGCCGCCGGACGGTCCGGGCGGCCTCGCCGAGCAGGGACTCCAGGGCGTAGGCGAAGCGCCACTCGGGGCTGCCGGGCCGGTGGGCGAGCAGTTGGCGCTCGATCCGGGGCAGCAGGAAGGCGCTGATCGCGCCGACGTCGGCGGGGGTGACGTCGGCGGCGAGCAGGGCGGGCGGTTCGGGTTCGGTGTCCACGGTGGCCCCCGGGGCCGGGGCGGGCCGGAGCAGGCGGGTCGTCAGCGCCGGTGTGCCGCGTCGGAGACGGCATGCTACCCGGAGCGCTACCGGCCGCGGCCCTGCTGGAAGCGGCCGGCGTCGAGGCCGAGCAGCGGCGCCGGGTAGTCGGGCCGGTCCGCGAGCAGCCAGGGCCGGTGCACGGCCGCTCCGGCGACGCCGGCCAGCTCGGGGACCCAGCGCCGGACGTACGCGCCGTCCGGGTCGAAGCGCTTGGCCTGGGTGAGCGGGTTGAGCACCCGGTTGGGCCGGGTGTCGGTGCCGGTGCCCGCCGTCCACTGCCAGTTGAGCTGGTTGTTGGCGAGGTCGCCGTCGACCAGCAGGGAGAGGAAGTGGGCGGCTCCGGCCCGCCAGTCCTGGTAGAGGGTCTTGGTGAGGAAGCTCGCGGTGAGCAGCCGGGCCCGGTTGTGCATCCAGCCCTCGTGGGCGAGCTGGCGCATCCCCGCGTCGACGATCGGGTAGCCGGTGAGCCCGGCCTTCCAGGCGGTCAGTTCCGCCTCGTCACGGTGCCAGCGGTCGTCGCGCGGCCGGTAGTCGGCGTGGGCGGCGTCGGGGCGGGCGGCGAGCACCTGGTGGTGGAAGTCCCGCCAGACCAGCTGCCGGACGAACGCCTCCGCGCCCGCCCCGCCCCGGCGCTCGGCGAGCGCGACCAGTTCGGCGGCCGAGAGGCAGCCGAAGTGCAGGTACGGGGAGAGCCGGGACGTGCCGTCGCCGGCCAGGTCGTCGTGCAGTTCCTCGTACGTCCCGACCTCCCAGGACGACCAGAGCCGGCGGCCGGCCGTCTCGCCGCCCGGCGGCAGCGCGGGCGAGTCCGGCCGGACGGCGGGCACCTCGGTGCCCGTCACGTTCTCGGGCACCCGGACGCCGCGCGGGGCGGCGACCGGGTGCCGCCGCTGGGCGGCCTGCCAGGCCCGCAGGTACGGGGTGAACACGGCGTAGTGGTCCTTGCCCGCCGGGGTGACGGCGCCCGGGGTGAGCGCGGTCAGCACCGCGTCGTGCACCCGCAGCCGGCTGCCGAGCTCCTCGCGCAGGGCGGCCTCGCGGCGCTGGGCGAAGCCGCTCACCCCGGCCGCCACGTGCACCGACACCGCGCCGGTGGCCGCCGCGACCCGGGCGGTCTCGGTGACGGCGGCGCCGCGCCGCACCACCAGCCGCCCGCCCCGGGCGCGCAGGGAGGCGTCGAGGTCGGCCAGGCAGTCGGCCAGGAAGGCGGACCGGTTGGGGACGGCGAAGCCGGTGGCGGCCACGGCGTCGTCGAGGACGAACAGCGGCACCACCTCGTCGGCGTCGGCGAGGGCGGCCCGGAGCACGGGGTTGTCGTGCAGCCGGAGGTCCTGGGTGAAGAGCGCGATGGAGACGGACATGCCCCATAGCTATCGCCAGCGGGCCCGCGGGTGCGCCCGACACGCCCGGCGAACACCAGTACGCCGGGCCCGGGAACGCCGGAGGGCCGGACCCCCCGAAGGGAGTCCGGCCCTCACAGTGCCCTGGCGGACCTACCGGATCAGGCCTCGCCGCCGGCGGAGCCCGGGTCGGCGGAGGCGACGTCGAGCAGCTGGTAGCGGTCGATCGCCTCCTTCAGCGCGCTGCGGTCGACCTTGCCCTGCTTGGCGAGCTCGGTGAGCACGCTCAGGACCACCGACTGCGCGTCGATGTGGAAGAACCGGCGGGCGGCGCCACGGGTGTCGGCGAAGCCGAAGCCGTCCGCACCCAGCGACTGCCACTGGCCCGGGACCCAGCGCGAGATCTGGTCCGGCACGGCGCGCATCCAGTCGGACACGGCGACGAACGGGCCCTCGGCACCGGTGAGCTTCTGCGTCACGTACGGGACGCGCTGCGGCTCCTCCGGGTGGAGCAGGTTGAACTCCTCGGCCTCCACCGCGTCGCGGCGCAGTTCGTTCCAGGAGGTCGCCGACCAGACGTCGGCCTTGACGTTCCACTCCTCGGCGAGGATGCGCTGGGCCTCCAGGGCCCACGGCACCGCCACGCCCGAGGCGAGGATCTGGGCCGGGATCTGGCCCGCGGTGGCCGGCGCGTACCGGTGCAGGCCCTTGAGGATGCCGTCGACGTCGACGTTCTCGGGCTCGGCCGGCATCTTGTACGGCTCGTTGTAGAGCGTGATGTAGTAGAAGACGTCCTCGCCGTTCGGGAACTCGGCGGAGGAGCCGTACATCCGCCGGATGCCGTCCTGCATGATGTGCGCGATCTCGAACCCGTACGCGGGGTCGTACGCGACGACGCCCGGGTTGGTCGAGGCCAGCAGGTGCGAGTGGCCGTCCGCGTGCTGGAGGCCCTCACCGGTCAGCGTGGTGCGGCCCGCCGTGGCGCCCATCACGAAGCCGCGGGCGAGCTGGTCGGCCATCTGCCAGAACTGGTCGCCGGTGCGCTGGAACCCGAACATCGAGTAGAAGACGTACACCGGGATCAGCGGCTCGCCGTGCGTGGCGTACGACGAACCGGCGGCGATCAGCGAGGCGGTGCAGCCGGCCTCGGAGATGCCGTCGTGCAGCATCTGGCCGCTCGGCGACTCCTTGTAGGCGAGCAGCAGATCGCGGTCGACCGACTCGTAGGTCTGGCCGAGCGGGTTGTAGATCTTCGCCGACGGGAAGAGCGAGTCCATGCCGAAGGTCCGGTACTCGTCCGGCGCGATCGGCACGAAGCGGTTGCCGATGCCCTTGTCCCGCATCAGGTCCTTGAGCACCCGGACGAACGCCATGGTGGTGGCGATGGTCTGGTTGCCGGAGCCCTTCTTGACCGCCTTGTAGGCGTCGTCGCCCGGGAGCTCCAGCTTGCGCGGCCGCACCTTGCGGGTCGGCATGTAGCCGCCCAGCTCCTTGCGGCGGTCGTGCATGTACTGGATCTCTTCGGAGTCCTTGCCCGGGTGGTAGTAGGGCGGGTAGCCCTCGTCGAGCTGCTTGTCCGTGATCGGCAGGTGCAGCCGGTCGCGGAAGCGCTTGAGGTCCTCGGTCGTCAGCTTCTTCATCTGGTGGGTCGCGTTGCGGCCCTCGAAGTTCGGACCGAGCGTCCAGCCCTTGACGGTCTGGGCGAGGATGACCGTCGGCTGGCCGGTGTGCTCGCGGGCCGCCTTGAACGCCGCGTACACCTTGGCGTGGTCGTGGCCGCCGCGGCCGAGGTGCTGGATCTGCTGGTCGGTCATGTCCTCGACCATCTTGCGCAGGCGAAGGTCGCCGCCGAAGAAGTGGTCGCGGATGTAGCCGCCGGTCTCGGTGGCGTACGTCTGGAACTGGCCGTCCACCGTGGTGTTCAGCTTGTTGACCAGCACACCGTCGCGGTCCTGGGCGAGCAGCGGGTCCCAGCTGCGGTCCCAGATGAGCTTGATGACGTTCCAGCCGGCCCCGCGGAACTGGGACTCCAGCTCCTGGATGATCTTGCCGTTGCCGCGGACCGGGCCGTCGAGGCGCTGCAGGTTGCAGTTGACGACGAAGGTCAGGTTGTCCAGGCCCTCGCGCGCCGCCAGCGACAGCTGGCCGAGCGACTCCGGCTCGTCCATCTCGCCGTCGCCGAGGAAGGCGTAGACGTGGCTGTCCGAGGTGTCCTTGATGCCGCGGTGCTCCAGGTAGCGGTTCATCCGCGCCTGGTAGATCGCACCGAGCGGGCCGAGGCCCATCGAGACGGTCGGGAACTCCCAGAAGTCCGGCATCAGCCGCGGGTGCGGGTAGCTGGACAGACCGTAGGGAGCCTTCGACTTCTCCTGGCGGAAGGCGTCGAGCTGCTGCTCGCTGAGCCGGTCCAGCAGGAACGCACGGGCGTAGATGCCGGGGGAGGCGTGGCCCTGGAAGAAGATCTGGTCGCCGGACTCGCCGTCCGCGTCCTTGCCCCGGAAGAAGTAGTTGAAGCCCACGTCGTAGAGCGACGCGGAGCTGGCGAAGGTGGCGATGTGGCCACCGACACCGATACCCGGGCGCTGTGCCCGGGAGACCATCACGGCCGCGTTCCAGCGGGTCGCGTTGAGGACCTTGCGCTCGATCTCCTCGTTGCCGGGGAAGAAGGGCTCGTCCTTGGTCGCGATGGTGTTGACGTAGTCCGTGCTGCGCATCTCGGGCACGGCGACACGCTTCTCGCGGGCGCGCTCGATCAGGCGGAGCATCAGGTAGCGGGCACGCTCGCGCCCCCGCTCGTCGATGGCCGCGTCAAGCGACTCCAGCCATTCCGCGGTCTCCTCGGGATCGAAGTCCGGGACCTGACTCGGAAGGCCGCCAATGATGATCGGGTTGCGATCGGATCCGGAAGCCACGCTGTTCCTTCACTGTCGGTCGAAACTGAGGTGTGTCGCGCCGCCTCCATCGTGTACCGCAACTCGGAGATCCGTCATCTCTACCGATGGGTAACCGTTCCGCCTGGTGGGCGGGCCGATCAGGGGGCGACTCGGGCGGGCGCCGTTGCCCGCTTTCGCGCACCCCCGGGTGTTACGAAGAGGTGGTCCGACCTTTACCTGCTCTGCCTGCTGCGCCAGCGGTGCCGGAACCGTCCGGAACCGCGGGCCCTCCAGGCCTCCAGGCACCCTTCCGTCCGATGGGCGGACGGTCGGGCTGAGGGCCAACAGGAGACTCTACGCCCGCCGGTACGCCGGTTCCGAATGCCGTTCGCATCCCGGGCAGACGTACGCCCGGGCAGGCCGGCCGGGGCGCTCGCGGCGACACCCGTTCGACAGCTCCGGTTTGCATGGCGGACCGGTGCAGAAAAGGGCAAATCGGTGTGATTAGCGACACGTCGACCGGCGTGTCTTGCCATGAGACGTCAACCTTTGGGTGGGATCGGGGGTCGGGTACTTGCGCGAACCGCCGCGTCCGTGTGGACTACGGCCACAGCCTCGGCATTGATGCCGAGCCGAATACTGGAGGTTATTCCCGTGAGCGCGACCGCGGACCCCGCGGACAAGTCCAACCCGGCGCACCGTCTCGGCTTCGAAGAGGGCCAGATCGTCCAGGAGCTCGGGTACGACGATGACACTGACCAGGATCTCCGCGAAGGCATTGAGGAGATCACCGGTACGGATCTCGTCGACGAGGACTACGACGACGTCGCCGACGCCGTTCTGCTGTGGCACCGCGAGGAGGACGGGGATCTCACCGATGCCCTCGTCGACGCCCAGGAATACCTGGCCGACGGCGGCCTGGTGTGGCTGCTGACTCCCAAGACGGGCCGTGACGGGCACGTCGAGGCCCACGAGATCGCCGACGCGGCCAAGACCGCGGGTCTGTCCCAGACCAGCTCGGTGGCCGTCGCGAAGGACTGGGCGGGCACTCGCCTGGCCACCCCGAAGGCGGCCAAGTCGGGCAAGCGCTGAGCACCGGACAAGCCCGGGCCGGGCCCCGCTGGAGCTTCCTCCAGCC
>NZ_JBHUWW010000156.1:0-18537 GCF_042669755.1 Kitasatospora sp. NPDC057223
GCGAGCGGTTGCTCGCCGGGGCCGGGGCTTCGTCGCCGCCGCCGGTCAGGCGCTCAGCGGGTAACGGGTGTCCAGGTCGCGGAAGATGGCGCCGTTGAGGGTGAACGCCTGCTTGCACTCCTCGACCACCCGCCGGCGCTCGATGTCGTCCAGGGCGAGCCCGGCGGCGTCCAGCTTGGCCCGGTACTCGCGCTTGAAGGCGGCCGGGTTGGCGACCTCGTCGAAGACGTAGAAGTGCACGCCGTCGCCCTTGCGCTCGAAGCCCCAGGTCTTCTCGGCTATGCCGCGGATGATCTGGCCGCCGGAGAGGTCGCCGAGGTAGCGGGTGTAGTGGTGGGCGATGTACCCGGCGGGCCAGGTGGCGGCGAGCTCCTCGACCCGGGCGACGTACGCGGCGGTGGCGGGCAGCGGGTCGAGGCCGGTGCGCCAGTCGGGGCCGCGCAGGTGCCGGAGGTCGCGTTCGATGGCGGCCGTCCGCAGCAGGGCCGGGTCGATGAAGGGACCGGCCACCGGGTGGCCGGCGAGTTCGGCGTTCCGCCCCTCCAGGGCGCGGTAGACGAACCAGAGCTGGCCGGTCAGGTCGGCGTAGGCCTCGATGCCGAGCCGGCCGCCGAGCAGGCGGCTCATGAAGGAGGACTGTTCGGCCGCCTCGTGCTCCTGGCTGCTGGCGGTGCGGAGCACCGTGGAGAAGGGAGCGGGCTGCTCGGAGCCGGGCTGCTCGGGGCTGGGCACGTGGGCCTCCAGTGATCGGGAACAGTGCCGATTCTTATGGTTAGGCTTACCTAAGTCAACATGATGCCGACAGGCTGTCGGTAAAAGTCCCCGTGCTGCGCCGTCGCCGGGTACGACAGAGGCCGGGCGCGCGGATCGCTCCGCCCACCCGGCCCCAGCAGTCTCGGACGTACGAGATCAGCGGTCCGTGGCTCAGTGGCCCTCGGAGTCCGCCAGCCGCTTGATCGAGGCGGTGATCTCGGCCTCGGCCTCGGCGCGGCCGACCCAGTCGGCGCCCTCGACGGACTTGCCGGGCTCCAGGTCCTTGTAGACCTCGAAGAAGTGCTGGATCTCCAGACGGTCGAACTCCGACACGTGGTGGATGTCCTGCAGGTGCTCCCAGCGCGGGTCCGTCGCCGGGACGCAGAGCAGCTTGTCGTCGCCGCCGGCCTCGTCCGTCATCTTGAACATGCCGATGGCGCGGCACTTGATCAGGCAACCGGGGAAGGTCGGCTCCTCCAGGATGACCAGCGCGTCCAGCGGGTCGCCGTCGTCCGCGAGGGTGCCTTCGACGTAGCCGTAGTCGGCCGGGTAACGGGTCGAGGTGAAGAGCATCCGGTCCAGACGAAGGCGACCGGTCTCATGGTCGACCTCGTACTTGTTGCGGGAGCCCTTCGGGATCTCGATCAGGACGTCGAACTCCAACGGTTCCTCCAAGGTAGGGACTGACAGAATCCAAGTGTCTCCTACGGGAGTGAGTGCTCAGGAAAGGGGCCGGTCGGTGGGAGCAGGTGCGGGGGCGGGGCGGCGGCGCCGCGTGGCGGCGGGGCTGTTGGGGGCGGCGCTGCTGACGGGCGGTGCGGCCCTGGACGGCGGCGGGGCGTACGCGGCCCCCTCGCCGGGCGGGCACAGTACCGGCAGTGGCGACAGCAACGGCCACGGCAACGGTGACGGCAACGGCAACGGGAACGGGAACGGGAACGGCAACGGCGACGGGCGCGGCGGCAACGACCGCGACCGCGACGGCGCCGGCCGTTCGCCGAGCCCGGCCGGTGCCACCACGGGCACCTCGAAGGCCGCCTCCCACGGCGCCGGGTCCGCGAGCCCGTCGCCGAGCGCCGGCCGGACGGCGCCGCCCCCGGCCGGGCTCGTGCTCCAGCCGGCCGACGGCGCGGCGGTCGGCATCCCGACCGTGCACGGCCTCCAGCAGGCCCTGGCCGCCGCCCTCCAGGACAAGTCCCTGGGCACGGTCACGCTCGCCGTCGGGGACGCGACCAGCGGGCAGCTGCTGTACGGGTCCGGCGAGAACACGCCGGCGACACCCGCCTCGACCACCAAGCTCGCGACCTCGCTGGCGGCCCTGTCCCTCATTCCGGCCGACACCCGGATCGCCACCAGGGTGGTCCGCGGCGCGGGCGCCGGCGACATCGTCCTGGTGGGCGGCGGAGACCCGACGCTCACCGCGCTGCCCGCCGACCAGGTCCAGATCGGCGGGGTCGCCGCGGACGCCGACACCGCGCCGGCCTCGCTCGACGCGCTCGCCCGGCAGACCGCCGCCGCGCTCAGGGCGGCCGGCGCCGCCACCGTCCGGCTCGGCTACGACACCTCGCTCTACACCGGCAGCCCGCAGCACGCGAACCACGACGCGGCCAACATCGCCCTGGTCACCCCGCTGATGGCGGACGAGGGCAGGGCCGACCCGAAGAGCCGTGAGGAGGCGCCGCCCCGGGTCGCCGACCCGGCCGGGGCGGCGGCCGAGCAGTTCGCGGCGCTGCTGCGGGCCCAGGGCATCACCGTGGAGGGCAGGGCCAAGCAGGTGGCGGCGCCGGCCCCGGCCGCCGCCGTGCTCGGGCAGGTCGAGTCGCCGACGCTGGTGCGGCTGGTGGAGCGGCTGCTCACCACCTCGGACAACACCCTGGCCGAGGCGGTGGCCCGGCAGGTCGCCCTGGCCGCGCACAAGCCGGCCAGCTTCGAGGGCGCGGCGGCGGCCGTCACCCAGACGCTCACCGGCCTGGGCGTGCAGCTGACCGGGGTGGTGCTCAACGACGGCAGCGGCCTGCACCCGGGCAACGCGATCCCGCCGGCCGTCCTGCTCCAGCTGCTGGGGCTCGCCTCGGCACCGGCCCACCCCGAGCTGCGGCCGGTGCTGACCGGCCTGCCGATCGCGGGCTTCACCGGCACGCTGGGCAAGCGCTTCGGGGCGGCCTCGGGATCGGGCGAGGCGGCCGGGATCGTCCGGGCCAAGACGGGCAGCCTGAGCGGCGTCAACACGCTGGCCGGCACGGTGGTGGACGCCGACGGGCGGCTGCTGTCCTTCGCCGTGATGACGCGGACGACGGCCGCGGCCGACACCGCCCGCGCCGCGATGGACCGGATCGTCGCCCGGCTGGCCGCCTGCGGCTGCCACTGACCGGCGCCCGCCCGGGCGCGCTGTCGCAGCAGGTAGTGGCATGCGGCTCCCCACGCTGCGGCGGAGCACGTACGGTGAGGGCATGACGAGCGTGAGCGGCGGTGCTGACATGGTCGACTGGAATCTCGCGGTCGCGACTGCGACCAGGCTGGTCCGGCCCGGCCCGGAGGTGAGCCGGGCGCAGGCGGCCGAGGTGGTCGCCGAGCTGCGCCAGCACGCGCTGGAGGCCGAGGAGCATGTCCGGGAGTTCACCGGGATGCGCTCGGCGAGCCTGACGGCGGCCACCGCGACCCCGGTGCTGATCGTCGACCGGCCGGGCTGGGTGCGGGCGAACGTGGCGGGCTTCCGGACGATCGTCCAGCCGCTGGTGGAGAAGCTCCAGGCCCGCAGGTCGGCGGGGGCGGCCGCGGGCGTTTTCGGCTCGGTGGGGGAGAAGGCCACCGGCATCGAGGTGGGCGCGCTGCTGGCGTTCCTGTCCTCCAAGGTGCTGGGCCAGTACGAGACCTTCGCCCCGGGCGAGGCCTCGCTGGAGGCACCGGACAGCCCGGCGGCCCTGTTCGACAAGCCGCGGCTCGGCCCGGCCGGCCCCGGCCCGGGGCGGCTGCTGCTGGTCGCGCCGAACATCGTCCAGGTGGAGCGCGAGCTGGACGTGAACCCGGCCGACTTCCGGCTCTGGGTCTGCCTGCACGAGGAGACCCACCGCACCCAGTTCACCGCGGTGCCGTGGCTGCGCGACCACATCCAGTCCGAGGTGCAGTCCTTCCTCGCCGAGACGGACGTCGACCCGGGCGCGCTGCTGGACCGCGTGCGGGAGGCCGCCGGCTCGCTCGGCGGCGGGCTGACCGGCCTCGG
The DNA here is from genome assembly GCF_042669755.1 of Kitasatospora sp. NPDC057223. NCBI lineage: Bacteria > Bacillati > Actinomycetota > Actinomycetes > Kitasatosporales > Streptomycetaceae > Kitasatospora > Kitasatospora sp. NPDC057223. The sequence goes on from NZ_JBHUWW010000156.1 coordinate 3,974, forward strand.
GGCCCGCGGCGACGGCTCCTCCTCGGCCGGGCTGCTGGAGGTCGTCCAGTCGCCCGCGCAGCGCGAGATCCTGGGCCGGCTGACGGCCGTGATGTCGCTGCTGGAGGGGCACGCGGACGTGGTGATGGACGGCGTCGGACCAGCGGTGGTGCCGAGCGTCTCGGAGATCCGGGAGAAGTTCCAGCAGCGCCGCGACCGCGGCGCGAACCGGCTGGACCTGGTGCTGCGCCGGCTGCTGGGGATGGACGCGAAGCTGCGGCAGTACCAGGACGGCGCGGTGTTCGTGCGCGGCGTGGTCGACCGGGTCGGGATGGACGGCTTCAACCGGGTCTGGACGTCGCCGAACACGCTCCCCACCAAGGAGGAGATCCACAACCCGGCGGCCTGGGTCGCCCGGGTCGGCCGCTGAGGGCCCGACACGTTCGCACGAGTGGTCCAATCGTGCAGACGGCGGGTGGAGATACGTTTTTCCATTCACCCGTACGTGGGACGGTGGTCGTACTGGTGGCGCGGGTGGCGTAGCCGGAGCCTCATTTCTGCCACCATCTGTGAGCGCCCGGTAACAAGGCGCTCACAGTCGCGCGGTTCCCCGCCGCGTCCGTCGCCGTCATTACCCTCCGCCAAGGAGTGCTCCGCCATGGGCCCACACCCCGCCGTCGCCGCGATACGCCTGGCCGTACGCCGCACGCTCGCCGACCTCGCCGCCGAGGCCGGTATGACCTTCACCCCGCCGGCCCGTGCCCCGCACGGGCGCCCGGACGCCGCCGCCCTGGTCAACGCCGGCGCGACCGCCGGCGGTGCCACCACGCTGATCGGCAACGCCCACCGGCACCCCTCCGGACTGCCCCGCACGCCCGCCGCGCCCGGCTCCCCGCTCGTCCTGGTCGCGGTCTCCGGCGGCGCCGACTCGATGGCGCTGGCCACCGCGACCGCCTTCGAGGCGCCCAAGCTCGGCCTGCGGGTCGGCGCGGTCACCGTCGACCACGGCCTGCAGGACGGCTCCGCCGAGCGCGCCTGCCTGGTCGCCGAGCGCCTGCGCGCGCTCGGCCTCGACCCGGTCGAGGCCGTCCCCGTGCTGGTCGGCCGGGCCGGCGGCCCCGAGGCCGCCGCCCGGGACGCCCGCTACGCCGCGCTGGACGAGGCCGCCGAGCGCCACCGGGCGCTCGCCGTGCTGCTCGGCCACACCCGGGACGACCAGGCCGAGACGGTGCTGCTCGGCCTCGCCCGCGGCTCCGGCTCCCGCTCGCTGGCCGGCATGCCCGCGCAGAAGGGCCGCTACCGCCGCCCGCTGCTCGAACTCGACCGGGCCGCGACCCGGCAGGCCTGCACCGCCCAGTCCATCCCGGTCTGGGACGACCCGCACAACTGTGATCCCGCGTACACCCGCTCCCGGGTCCGCCACGAGGTGCTGCCGGTGCTGGAGAAGCACCTCGGCGGCGGCGTCGTCGAAGCGCTCGCCCGGACCGCCCGGCTGTTCCGCGACGACGCCGACGCGCTCGACCAGTGGGCCGCCCTCGCCGAGCGCGACCTCCGTACGGGCGAAGGGGCACTGGACGTCTCCAAGCTCGCCGAACTGCCCTCCGCGGTGCGCCGCCGGGTGCTGCGCCGGGCCGCCCTGCGGGCGGGCTGCCCCGCCGGGGACCTCTTCGCCCGTCACCTCGAAACGGTCGACCTGCTGGTCACCGGCTGGCGTGGTCAGGGGCCCCTGCACCTACCCGGGGGCGTCGAGGCCACCCGCAGGTGTGGCAACCTGGTGTTTCGGCGACAGGGCGACTGACGGGCAGGCATGGCCCCGGGGCAGCCTGGCCGCCGCCGAAACAGACCCCCGATCGCTTGAGGACGTATCCCCGGTGGACGACAAGGACATGGGCGCCGACCTGGCGAAGGTGCTCATCAGCAAGGACGAGATCGACGCCAAGCTCCTGGAGCTGGCCGAGCGGATCGACCGGGACTACGCCGGGCGCGATCTGCTGATCGTCGGCGTCCTCAAGGGTGCGGTGATGGTCATGGCCGACCTGGCCCGCGCGCTGCACTCGCAGGTGACGATGGACTGGATGGCCGTCTCCTCGTACGGGATGGGCACCAAGTCCTCCGGCGTGGTGCGGATCCTGAAGGACCTCGACACCGACATCGCCGGACGGGACGTCCTGATCGTCGAGGACATCATCGACTCCGGCCTGACCCTGTCCTGGCTGCTCGGCAACCTGGGCTCGCGCCGCCCGGCCTCCCTGGAGGTCTGCACGCTGCTCCGCAAGCCCGACGCGGCCAAGGTCGAGATCGACGTCAAGTACGTCGGCTTCGACATCCCCAACGAGTTCGTGGTCGGTTACGGCCTGGACTACGCGGAGAAGCTGCGCAATCTGCCCTTCATCGGCACCCTGGCCCCGCACGTCTACGGCGGCTGACACCCCGTTCGGGCGACGGGCGGGAACAGTACCCCGTTCCCGCCCGTTGGGTCGGGGGACAAGAAAACAGCTCGTGCCGCCGTGCTCCCGCCAGGAGTGGGACGGACTGCGGTACGGTCCAATAAAACCGCTCTTCACATGAGCAACCCGCTCTCCAGACGAGCACCGCTCTTCATACGAGCACAGACCCGGATGCGCCGGCGGCCCATGGCCGCGCTGCGCCGTTGAGTGGCAGGAGGGACGGGGCGGCAACGCCCCGCATGGATGGACGTCAAGCGATACTTCCGTGCGCCGATCATGTGGATCGTGCTGGCCGTCCTCGCCGTCATTGTGCTGATGCAGGTCGTTTCGGACTCGAGCGGCTACAAGACGGCGGAGACCGGGCAGGTCGTCGCGGCAATCAATGCCGGCGACGTCAAATCGGCGCAGATCACCACAGGTGATTCAAACACTGTCAAGATCCAGCTGAAGGACGGCGTCAGCCTCCCGAACGCGGGTACCGGCAAGACGCCCTCGGGCAGCAAGTTCCAGGCCTCGTACATCGGGGACCAGGGCAAGGACATCGCGGCCAAGCTGCAGTCGCAGATCGACGACAAGGACTCGAACACCCTTCCCCAGGGCTACACCGTGAGCCCGGAGAAGCAGAGCACCTTCGTCAGCCTGCTGCTGTCGATGCTGCCGATCGTCATCATCGTGCTGGTCTTCCTCTTCCTGATGAACCAGATGCAGGGTGGCGGCTCCCGGGTCATGCAGTTCGGCAAGTCCAAGGCCAAGCTGCTCACCAAGGACACCCCCAAGACGACCTTCTCGGACGTCGCGGGTGCGGACGAGGCGGTGGAGGAGCTCCACGAGATCAAGGAGTTCCTGCAGGAGCCGGCCAAGTTCCAGGCCGTCGGTGCCAAGATCCCCAAGGGTGTGCTGCTCTACGGCCCGCCCGGCACCGGCAAGACCCTGCTCGCCCGCGCGGTCGCGGGTGAGGCGGGCGTGCCGTTCTACTCCATCTCGGGTTCCGACTTCGTCGAGATGTTCGTGGGTGTCGGCGCGAGCCGCGTCCGCGACCTCTTCGAGCAGGCCAAGGCGAACGCCCCGGCGATCGTCTTCGTCGACGAGATCGACGCCGTCGGCCGGCACCGCGGTGCGGGTCTCGGCGGCGGCCACGACGAGCGCGAGCAGACCCTCAACCAGCTGCTGGTCGAGATGGACGGCTTCGACGTCAAGGGCGGCGTGATCCTGATCGCGGCCACCAACCGGCCGGACATCCTGGACCCGGCGCTGCTGCGCCCGGGCCGCTTCGACCGGCAGATCGCGGTCGAGCGCCCGGACCTCCAGGGCCGCCTGGACATCCTCAAGGTGCACCAGAAGGGCAAGCCGGTCGCGCCGGACGTCGACCTCAGGGCCGTCGCCAAGCGCACCCCCGGCTTCACCGGTGCCGACCTGGCGAACGTCCTCAACGAGGCGGCGCTGCTGACGGCCCGCTCCGACAAGAAGCTGGTCGACAACTTCACCCTGGACGAGGCGATCGACCGCGTCGTGGCCGGCCCGCAGAAGCGGACCCGGATCATGTCCGAGAAGGAGAAGAAGATCACCGCGTACCACGAGGGCGGTCACGCCCTGGTCGCGGCGGCCTCCCCCAACGCGGACCCGGTGCACAAGATCACCATCCTGTCCCGCGGCCGGGCCCTCGGCTACACCATGGTGCTGCCGGAGGAGGACAAGTACTCCACCACCCGCAACGAGATGCTCGACCAGCTCGCGTACATGCTGGGCGGGCGCGCGGCGGAGGAGCTGGTCTTCCACGACCCGACCACCGGCGCCTCGAACGACATCGAGAAGGCCACGGCCACCGCTCGCGCGATGGTCACGCAGTACGGCATGACCGAGCGTCTGGGTGCGATCAAGTTCGGTTCGAGTGAGTCCGAGCCGTTCCTGGGCCGCGAGATGGGCCACCAGCGCGACTACTCGGAAGAGGTCGCCGGGCTGGTCGACGAAGAGGTCAAGAAGCTCATCGAGAACGCGCACAACGAGGCCTGGGAGATCCTGGTCGAGAACCGCGACGTGCTCGACAACCTGGTCCTGGAGCTCCTGGAGAAGGAGACCCTCAACAAGGAGCAGATCGCCGAGATCTTCGCGACGATCGTCAAGCGCCCGGCCCGGCCGGCCTGGACGGGCTCGTCCCGTCGCACGCCGTCCACCCGTCCGCCGGTGCAGTCCCCGAAGGAGCTGGCGCTCACCAACGGCGCCGCCGCTCTGACGGAGGCCTCGCCGGTGGTGGACACCGTGAAGCTGCCGCCCGTTCCGGAGGCCCCCGCAGAGGGCTGAGCGGAACACCCGTACGGAATGGATGCCGCGTCACCGGGGTTTGTACCCTGGAGGCGCGGCATCCGGCTTTTCCGCCGCCCCCGCACCGGGCACCACGAGCCCTGCAGTCCCGTCCAGAGCCTTTACCTGTCCCACGAATGAGCGAGGCCCGCATGACCGACCCGGTGACCTTCGACGGCCCGCCCTCCGTCGGGGTCTTCGACCAGAAGCGGGCCGAGAACGCCGTCCGCGAGCTGCTGCTCGCCGTGGGGGAGGACCCGGACCGCGAGGGTCTGCTGGAGACGCCGGCCCGGGTCGCACGGGCGTACAAGGAGATATTCGCCGGGCTCTGGCAGGAGCCGGAGGACGTCCTGACCACCACGTTCGACATCGGTCACGACGAGATGGTGCTGGTCAAGGACATCGAGCTGACCTCGGTCTGCGAGCATCACCTGGTGCCGTTCCGGGGCGTCGCGCACGTCGGGTACATCCCGTCCGTGAGCGGCAAGATCACCGGCCTGTCCAAGCTGGCCCGGCTGGTCGACGTCTACGCCCGCCGCCCGCAGGTGCAGGAGCGGCTCACCAGCCAGGTCGCCGACGCGCTGATGCGGATCCTGGAGCCGCGCGGGGCGATCGTCGTCATCGAGTGCGAGCACATGTGCATGTCCATGCGCGGCATCCGCAAGCCGGGCGCCAAGACCATCACCTCGTGCGTGCGCGGGCAGCTGCGCGACCCGGCCACCCGCGCCGAGGCGATGAGCCTCATCATCGGCCGGTAGCCGGTAGCCGGTAGCCGGTAGCCGGTAGCCGGTAGCCGGTAGCCGGTGGCCGGTGGCCGGGTCGGGCCTCAGGCGTCGTGCTCGGCGTGCGGCGGGGCGGGGGTGCCGAGCGCGTTGCGGCGCTCCGGCATCCGCAGCCGCACCATCCGCCGCCAGCCGAAGGCGCTCTCGTACAGGAAGAGCCCGTACAGGCCGGCCGCCAGCAGCACCCGGCGCCCGCGCGGCCAGCCGAGGATCCGGCCCATCGCGGCCATCACCGCGAGGCCGACGTCCCGGTGGGTGCGGATCTCGCCCTTGGCGATGTGCTCCAGGGTGTGCCGGATGTACGGGCCGTGGCCCTCGCCGACCAGCCGGAGCAGCTCCTCGTGGCAGTACGCGAGGTGATTGTCCTCGTCGGCCGAGATCATCTGCATCGCCCGGGCGAGATCCGGGTTGTCCTGGTAGGCCGTCATCAGCTGGCGCATCTGCTCCGAGGCCCGCTGCTCGGTGACCCGGCTGTGGGCGAGGTACGTGATGATCTCCCGCTCCGCCAGCGGCACGTCCGAGCCGAGGCGCTCGTGCGCCAGGCCGATGCCCTGGCGCTCCAGCAGCATGCAGTAGTCGGCGGCCGGCGGCACCGGCACCTTCTCCAGCCCGCGCTTGTGCAGCAGCTGGGTGAAGATCCGGCCGTGTTTGCGCTCGTCGGCGCCGTGCCGGGCGATCTTGGGGGCCAGTACCGGATCCACGGCCAGCGCGTGGATGCGCTCGTTCTCCCAGCCGCCCTGGTCCTCACCGCCGGCCGCGATGCTGCAGAAGAGCTGGTAGGTCTCGTCGTTGCGGTAGATCTCGTCGAAGAGTGAGCGGGTGGTGAGCATGGGGCCTCCTGTACGCGTCCCGCCGGGGCGGTGGGTGCTGATCGGTCGTGGGGTGCCGGCCGCCCGGCCGGCGGCGGGTCACGGGCGGGGTTCGCGGTCCTGCGGGGTGGCCAGGTGGTCGCTCAGCCACTGGAGGGAGGCGGGCAGCTCGCGCCGCCAGCTGTCGAAGTTGTGGCCGCCGTCGTCGAGGAAGAGCGAGTCGGTGCGCAGCTCGGGGTGTTCGGCCGACACCTGCTGGGCGAGGCCCAGGAACGCCTGGGTGGCGGCGTAGTCCTCCTCCTTGCGGGTGCTGACCAGGAGGAGGGAGACGTTCGGTACGGGCACGTTGCGCAGCCGCCAGGTCAGATCGCTCTGGTCCTGGAGGGCACGGTTTCCGGCGAAGAGGTTGCCCCCGGTGGTGTAGTCGTCGGGCACCGTGAAGTCGGCGTGCAGGCCGGCGGCGTTGCCGAAGACGTCCGGGAAGCGCATGGTCAGCCGCAGGGCGCAGCTGCCGCCGGTGGAGTAGCCGAACATGCCCCAGGAGGCGGGCGACCGGCTGACCCGGTAGGTGCTGCGCAGGGCGGTGGGGATGTCCTTGGCGAACCAGGTCTCGGTCTGCGGCCCGCCCGGTACGTCGACGCACTCGGTGTTGCGGGGTTCGGCGACGGTCGGGCGGGCCATCACGATGATGGTGGGGGCCATCTGCCCGGTGCTCTGGAGCTCCTCGGCGGTCTGCGGCAGGTGCACCTCGGAGAGCAGGTGCAGCGCGGAGCCGGGGAAGCCGGCCAGTGCGAGCAGGACGGGGAAGCGCATCCGGGAGTACTTCGGGTTGAAGTACTCGGGGGGCAGGTAGATGAACATCTGGTCGGACAGACCGGACTCCTTGCCCGTCACCTGGATCGACTCCACCTTGCCGACCTCCTCGGGGGCGCCCTTCGGGAGGTCGGTGACCGTCTCCAGGCCGCCCTCCGTCGTCGGCTGGACGAGTGCCTCGGTGTTCGGGGCCGCGCCCTTCGGGTGCGCCGAACCCGTCAGGCTGAGGGCGGCACCGCCCGGGTGGAGCAGTCCGTCCCAGGAGGTGTAGAAGCCGAACGAGTTGTTCACCGACACCGCGAGCACCGCCAGGACGGTCGCCTGAGTGACACTCAGCAGGGCGATCCGGCCGAGCAGCGGCAGCGGGCGCTGGCGGGCCAGCCGGGGCCACAGCCAGAGGGTGACGAGCAGTGACAGCACGCCCGCCGCGAGCAGCGTGTCCACCAGTGCATCGCTGGTCAGTTCCATCCCGTCGCCCTCCGGTGCATCACTGTCGGTTCGGTATTCATCGTGTGACAGAGCGTCAGGTCGGGCCATCGGGGCTAGGCTGACCGAGCAGTGGCCGGAGCGTGAAAGCGAGTGGCCGGCGCCCGCAACCGCCGCCCCGGAACGCGGCGTCCACCGTACGTACCGCGGGTGCGGGCCGTCCTTCGCGCCGCGCGGCACTGCGGGCAGTCCCCACCCATGGCCCAACCGTCGCGCGGGAGCGGAACCGGGTTTGCCACCCGTTTTCCGAGAATTGGTGCGCGCATTGCTTGATTGAGGAAAGAACATGAAGGCCCATCACCGTGCCCCCGTCGGGGTGTCAGGACAGTCCTCCGAAACCTCTACCCTGAGCTTCCATGAGCGTTCCCGTGTCCGTTGAGCCGTCCTCCGAGCAGCCCCGCCGCCGGGGCCTGCAGACGCTTCGTACCCAAGCGGCCGCCGTGCCCCGGGCCTGGCTTCCGGGTGCCGTCGGCTACGCCTGTCTGCTGATCGGGCTGCTGGACATCGCCAGCGCGGTGTTCCCCAAGTTCCGGCGGACCCGGATGCACACGTTCGCCGGACAGTTCCCCGGCGGCACCACCACCCTCGCGGCGGTCGGCACCCTGATGGTCGGCCTGCTGCTGGTGCTGCTCGCGCACGCCCTGCGGCGGCGCAAGCGGCGCGCCTGGCGGGCCGTCTGCGCGCTGCTCCCGGTCGGCGCCGCCCTGCACATCCTGCGCTGGCACCAGATCGGCCCGGCCGTGGTCTCGCTGGTGCTGCTGGCCGTGGTGCTGGTGCACCGGCAGGAGTTCTACGCCAAGGCCGACCCGCGCACCCGCTGGCGGGCCGTCGTCAACCTCGTCGTCATGGGCACCGTCAGCGTGCTGCTCGGCATGGTCATCGTCAGCGTGCGGTGGAAGTCCGAGATCCACGACCCGAGCATGTTCGACCGGTTCGAGCACGTCGTCTACGGGCTGTTCGGTTTCGAGGGGCCGATCGACTACAGCAACGACCGGATCTCCGACCTCGTCGCCTACCTGCTCGGCGCCCTCGGTCTGCTGACCGCCGGCACCACCGCCTACCTCGCCCTGCGCCCCGAGAAGCCCGAGCCGGAGCTGACCGCCGAGGACGAGGACAAGGTCCGGGCCCTGCTGGAGCGGCACGGCGAGCGCGACTCGCTCGGCTACTTCGCGCTCCGCCGGGACAAGAGCGTGCTGTTCTCGCCCACCGGCAAGGCCGCGATCTCCTACCGGGTGGTCTGCGGTGTGATGCTCGCCTCCGGCGACCCGGTCGGCGACGTCGAGGCCTGGCCCGGCGCGATCAAGGTGTTCATGACGGAGGCCCGCGAGCACGCCTGGGTGCCGGCCGTGATGGGCTGCAGCGAGACCGGCGGCGAGGTCTGGACCCGCGAGGCGGGCCTGGACGCGCTGGAGCTGGGTGACGAGGCGATCGTCGACGCCACCACCTTCTCGCTGGCCGGCCGGGCCATGCGCAACGTCCGCCAGATGGTCAAGCGGATCGAGCGCAACGGCTACAGCTGCAAGGTCCGCCGGGTCTCCGAGCTGACCCTCCAGGAGAAGGAGCGGATCGCCGACGCGGCCGCCCGCTGGCGCGGCACCGACACCGAGCGCGGCTTCTCGATGGCCCTCGGCCGCTTCGGCGACCCGGGCGACGACGAGTGCGTGGTGGTCACCGCCCACAAGGAACCGGCGGAGGGCGAGGCCGGGCACGGCACCGGCGACGACCTCAGGGCCGTCCTGCACTTCGTCCCCTGGGGGCCGGACGGCATCTCGCTGGAGCTGATGCGCCGCGACCGGGCCGCCGACCCCGGCCTGAACGAGCTGCTGATCGTCGCCGCCCTCCAGGCCGTGCCCGCCCTCGGCGTCCGCCGGGTGTCGCTGAACTTCGCGATGTTCCGCTCCGCACTGGCGCGGGGCGAGCGGATCGGCGCCGGGCCGGTGCTGCGGGCCTGGCGCGGACTGCTGGTGTTCTCCTCGCGCTGGTTCCAGATCGAGTCGCTGTACAAGTTCAACGCGAAGTTCCAGCCGGAGTGGGAGCCGCGCTTCCTGGTCTACCCGCAGACCAGGGACCTGCCCCGGATCGGCTTCGCCGCGATGCAGGCGGAGGCCTTCATCACCCTCGGGATGCCGAGGTTCGGCCGCAAGCGCCAGCGCCAGGGCCTGCTCCCGGCGCCCCAGCGCCCCGAGGTCACCGAGGCCGCCTGAGCCGGGCGCCCCTCCCGGCGGTCGCCGGGAGGGGCGCGGCTCGATAATGGGGGACATGGACAACCCGCTGCCCCGTTCACTGCCGGCCGGCCTCCCCCACCTCGACCGCTGTGCCGTGATGGGCGTGGTCAACGTGACCCCGGACTCCTTCTCGGACGGCGGGCTCTGGCACGACCCCGCCCGGGCCATCGCGCACGGGCTCGCCCTGCGGGCCCGCGGAGCGGACCTGATCGACGTCGGTGGCGAGTCGACCCGCCCGGGTGCCGAACGGGTGAGCGAGCAGGAGGAGCTCCGGCGGGTCCTCCCGGTGGTGCGCGAACTGGCCGGGGCGGGCGTCGTGGTCAGCATCGACACCATGCGGGCGGCCGTGGCCGAACAGGCCGTGGCGGCGGGTGCCCGGCTGGTCAACGACGTGTCCGGCGGCCTGGCCGACCCGGCGATGGCCGAGGTGGTCGCCGCGACCGGTGCCCCGTTCGTGGTGATGCACTGGCGCGGGCAGTCCGCGGACATGGAGAGCCGCGCGGTGTACGGCGACGTGGTCGCCGACGTGGTCGCCGAGCTGACCGCCCGGGTGGACGCCCTGCTGGCCGCCGGGGTGAAGGAGGAGCAGGTCGTCCTGGACCCCGGCCTCGGCTTCGCCAAGACCGCCGAGCACAACTGGGCCCTGCTCGGCCGTCTGGACGCGCTCACCGCGCTCGGCCGGCCCGTCCTGGTGGCCGCTTCGCGCAAGCGGTTCCTGGGTACGCTGCTCGCCAACCCGGAAACCGGGGAGCTGCGCCCGGCCCGGGAGCGCGACGACGCGACCGCGGCGGTGTCGGTACTGTCGGCCAGGGCCGGGGCCTGGGCGGTACGGGTGCACGACGTGGCCGGCACGGCCGATGCCGTCCGGGTGGTCGCGGCCTGGCAGCACGCGGCCCGGCAGGACGCGGCCCGGCGGAACTGAATGGCCGGCCGGACGGCCGGCGCGAATGGGAGGGTCTGTGGCGGGTGACGGCAGGTTGAGCGGGGAGACGTCGGGAAAGCAGGCGCCGGAGACGGACCGGGACGCCGTCCTGGCCGCGAACCAGGCGCTGTACGAGGCGTTGGAGAACGGCGACCTGGAGGCGGTGGAGAACGCCTGGCTCGGGGCCGCGGAGGCCGACGACAAGAGCGGCGTGGTGTGCGTGCACCCCGGCTGGCCGGTGCTGCGGGGGCGGGCCCAGGTCACCCGCTCCTACATGCTGATCATGATGAACACGGAGTACATCCAGTTCTTCCTGACGGATGTCGAGGCCGAGGTGCAGGGCGATGTGGCCCTTGTCACCTGCACCGAGAACATCCTCAGCGGCGGGGAGTCCGAGGAGGAGGGCGAACTCGGCCCGCTGGTCGGCGGCAAGGTCGTCTCGACCAACCTGTTCCGGCGCACCGAAGGCGGCTGGAAGCTCTGGTCGCACCACGGTTCACCTGTGTTGACCAGCGGGGACGACGAGGAAGAGGACTGAGGCAGCCGGACCGCCGCGCAGCGCGGCGGGAATCCCCGGACGGGCACCGAACGTTCACGTCAATCGCCACAACGGCGTGCGTGCCGCCGCACCGTGCCGGGTAGGACGGTCAGGCGTTGTCCGTGCTCGCGGGTAGATTCGTTGACCGGCGGGCAACGAGGCCCGCCTTCGCCCTGCCCAGGCAGGGCCTGTCCGACTGGGAGCAGTGATTCGTTTGCTGGACCGCGTCACCCTGCGGGGTCTGCGTGCCCGGGGCCACCACGGCGTCTTCGAGCGTGAGCGCGCCGAGGGCCAGACCTTCGTGGTCGACCTCGTGCTGTATCTGGACACCCGTCCGGCCGCGTCCGGCGACGACCTCACCCGCACGGCCCACTACGGCGTGATCGCCGAGGAGGTCACCGCGGTCATCGCGGGCGAGCCCGTCGACCTGATCGAGACTCTCGCGCAGCGCATCGCCGACCAGTGCCTCGGACACGAGGCGGTCGAGGAGGTCGAGGTCACCGTGCACAAGCCGGACGCCCCGATCACCGTGCCGTTCGACGACGTCACCGTCACCATCCACCGGGGCCGCGCATGACCTGCGCGCCGAGTCCCGCCGCCCCAGCTGCAGAGGGAATCCGATGAGCACCAGTGACCCGACCGCCTCGCCGACCACGTTCGACCTGGAGCGCCGGGTCGACTCGGCGGACACCACCCTCCACAACCCGCGCTACGCCGCGATCGCCCTGGGCAGCAACCTGGGCAACCGGCTGGAGACCCTCCAGGGCGCCGTGGACGCCCTCGCCGACACCCCCGGGCTACGGATCAAGGCCGTGTCCGCGGTGTACGAGACGGAGGCCCTCGGCGGCCCCGACGAGCAGCCCAACTACTACAACGCCGTGGTCGTGCTGCGCACCACCCTGCCGCCGCACTCCCTGCTGGAGCGGGCCAACGCGGTCGAGGACGCCTTCGGCCGGGTCCGCACCGTCCGCTGGGGCCCGCGCACGCTCGACGTCGACATCCTCGCCTACGAGGGTGTCACCAGCGACGACCCCGACCTGCTGCTGCCGCACCCGCGCTCGCACGAGCGGGCCTTCGTGCTCGCCCCGTGGCTGGACGCCGACCCCGCGGCCGAGCTGCCGGGCCTCGGCCCGGTCGCCGACCTGCTGAAGGGCCTCGGCGGCGAGGCCGCCCAGGGCGTCGTGCGCCGCGACGACATCCAGCTCCGGCTGCCCGAGTAGCCCGGCGCGCCGGCCCGGCCCTCCACCGCCCCGGCGGGCGGAGGGCCGGGCCCGTTCACCCACCCGTCCCGCCTCCGGCGGGCTCCGCGGGAACCGATCCGGCCCCCCGGCCGTACGAGTAGGTGTCCGTACGTCCGGGCCCGGTACGGTGGCCTGGCGCCGTTGCCGCGCCGCCCGGCGCGGCCGCCCGTCTCTCCGGTCTCCGGGAAGGACCTCGTCCGAGTGAAGCTGCTTCGCATCCGTCTGCTGGCCGGCATCACCATCGCCACGACGGCGCTGGCCTGGGCCGGTGCCAGGTTGTGGGCCTCCCTGGACACCCTGCCGGGTGTGCCCGCGGCGGCGCCCCTGGTGCTGGCGGCGGTCGCGGTGGTCCTGCTGGCCACGGCGTTCTCGCTGCGTTCACGCCTGAAGGCGGCGCGCGAGCGGCAGCCCGGTGCGAAGGGCGTCGACCCGCTGGGTGCGGCCCGCGCGCTGGTCCTGGGCCAGGCGAGCGCCCTGGTGTCGGCGGTGGTGACCGGGATCTACGCGGGCATGGGCATCGAGCTGCTGACCGAGCTGGACGTCGCGGCCCGGCGCTCGCAGGCGGTCACGGCGGGGTTCGCGGTGCTCGCCGGGGTGGCGGTGATGGCGTCGGCGCTCTGGCTCCAGCACGTGTGCAGGCTGCCCGAGGACCACGACGATCCGACCGGCCCGGCCGCCTCCCCGCGCTGACCGCCACGCGACGGGCCCGCCGGTGACGACGGGCGGGATCACGGGTGAACGCGGTGCAGCCGACGCCGTGTCAAGGCGGGAATGGCACCCTGGGCTGACACGGCCCCAATTCGCACGCTAGTTTCTTGAGCATGTCTCGCGGACGTCATCGTCATTCCTCCGTCCTCGGCCGGGCCGTTCCCCCCACCGCCGCCGCCGTGCTCGTCGTGGCCGCCGTGACCGCACTGGTGTTCAGCCAGGATCCCGTGCTGGTCCGCTCGGTCGGGGTGGCCGCCGTGCTCGCGGCGCTCGGCGTCACCGTGCTGCTGCGCCGGCGGGACCAGGCGGCCCGGGCGGCTGCCGACGTGGCCGCCGCGCAGCGATTGCGGGCCGAGGAGCGGTTCGAGGAGCAGCTCGCCGAGACCGAGTACGCCGCCGAGGTCGCCGAGGAGCGGGCCACCCGTTTCGGGCGCCGGCTGACGGCGGAGAAGTCGCGGCTGGCGAAGGCCGAGACGGAGATCGCCAGGCTGCTGCGCGAGCGCGCCGTGGCGGTCGCCGAGCAGGCCCTCAAGGAGGCCGAGGCGACCCAGCGGGCGCTGGCCGCGGCCCGCCCCAAGTACCCGGTGAGCCCGGCCGCGTACGTCCGTGCGGCGTCCGTCCTGCGGCACCTGGAGCGGCAGGCCGCCGCCCTGGACGCGCAGCGCGAGCGGGCGGCCCGGGCGGAGCTGTCGCTGCGGGCGCGTTCGCTGCCGGCCGCGGTGCCCGTCACGGCCCCGGCTGCTGCCCCGGCCGTCCCGGCGCAGCCCGTACCGGGTGCCGCGGTGCCTGCGGCGGCGGTCGCCGAGGAGTCTTCGCCGAGGGGGGTGCGCGCGGTCGGTGCGTCGCCCGTCCGGCCGGTCCTGACGGCGAGTGTGGAGCAGCTGGGCGGGGCGCCGGTGGCCGTCCTGCGGTCCGAGCGCCAGCGTCCGCGCACCCCGCAGGCGGGGCCGGTCCGGGGCCAGAACTTCAGCTTCTTCGGCCGGGCCGGCGCGGCCGTCCGCGCGGCGGCCCCGGCCCCGGCGGTGGGCAGTGTCTCGGAGCTCGGCGAGCGCGCCGACCTGGCGGACGTGGTGGGGGACGAGGCGGTCGCCGCTAGTGCCCGCTACGAGGCGGAGGCGGCCCGGGCCGCGGAGGGCGCGGAGAGCGTCGCGGCCCCCGTGGCCGAGGCCCCGGCGGAGCACCGCCGCCCCGGTGTGGTCGATCTGACCGCCGACGACGAGACCGAGGTCATCGAGCTGCCGGAGCTGCGCGCCAGCCGCTGAGCCGGTGTCAGGACGGCGTGGCGGCGGCAGTACGACGGACGCCCGGCCCCCGAG